>JBEKSO010000430.1:0-3878 GCA_049516935.1 Thermoguttaceae bacterium | reverse complement strand
ATTCTCGCTTCCATCAGATAGGACAACCGCACCAATTGGTTTTTTTTGTATTAGGTCTGTTATGAATATATCCATGTCATATTGTTTCAATATGTTTTTCACCATTTCAGCTATTAGGACTGGCCACATGGAGCCAATTTCGGGCTTGTCTCCAAGTTTGCCGATTAGTTCCATATCGGCCGTCAGCTCGCTATAACCTGCAAAAGACACGACCAACACTGGTTTCAGTTCGGCGGCCGCACCCAGGGGCAAAGCCGTGCTCAGGATGCTTAATACCAAAGCGACGCTCAACAGCGAACAAAAATTCTTCTTCACGGGCGATTCTCCTTTAGACACCTTGGGTTGATTTCCACGAGATAAAAACACTGTAACCGTTCACAACATGCAATGTAATAGGCACACTCCGTGTGCCGTTAGTGATGTTTTTTGTATCGATACGCTTCAGAGAGACGGCACACGGAGTGTGCCTGCTACTTAATAAACGATAAAAAACACTTGTATTTCCGCAAGTTAGTAAGTTTACGTTAAAAATCCCCTGCTTGTGAGCTTATAATTCGCGGGTAATTTTAGAATCTTGGTCTGCAAAAAGGAAGAAAATAATATGGGGCGGGATAAATTTAACACCCAAGAGGGGGCAAAAGCGGACTTCTTACACCCCTTCGGGATGGAAAGGTAGGCGTGCAATGTACTTCCCCAGGCCCAGATAAGCTTTAACGCTCGCGGAAGGTGATTCGACCTTTGCTCAAATCATAAGGCGACATCTCGACCCTGACTCGATCGCCGGGCACTATACGGATGAAATTTTTTCGCATCTTTCCGGCCACATGGGCGATTACCGTGTGACCGCTCTCCAATTGCACGCGAAATCGCGTATTGGCCAGGGCCTCGGTCACCGTGCCCTCGACTTCAATTGCTTCGTCTTTTTTAACCATAAACACTCCCTAAACCAGGCGGTATTCATACCCGATACCCCATCTTACCATTTTGTCAGGATACGTCTAGACCGGGGGAGGAAAGAATAAAAGTTCAGGATTTGAGGGTCAATCTTTCATGCCATGGTGCGACATGAGGAATGATGAAAATGGGTTGATTTCGAGACTGGATTCAGGAATAGAAGAGCAGCCTGGATAGGCTTCAAGATTGAATTACACGAAAAGATGGACTTTACTATCAACCATAACTATGGTATTATTTAACCATAATCATGGTAATTCGCAAATGATTTCCACGCATTCAAAAATAACCCAGCGGATTTTGACGTACTTTTTCGCTAATGAAGATGCGCGCCGCTATGTGAACGAACTGGCGCGCTTACTGGATGCCGATCCGAAAAACCTATACCTCAAATTAATCGAGCTTGAGGAGAAAGGCCTGCTGGAAAGCGAATTCTCGGGGAAACAGCGATATTTCTCACTGAACAAAAGATTTCCACTGCTTCAAGAATACCACGCCATTACACAAAAATCATTTGGGCTGCCCAATACGTTAGCGTCAACGATCAAATCGATAAAAGGCATAAGTGAGGCATACATTTTTGGCTCTTTCGCCAAGAATGCCATGGATGAAGCCAGCGATATCGATTTATTGGTGGTAGGCAGCCATTCTCCGCGAGAGATTGCCAAGTCGCTCAAAGGCATCGAGAAGCACATGGGGCGAATTATCAATGTGGTGAATATCTCAAAAAACGAGCTCAATCGCAGAAAAAAAGACAAAGATCCATTTGTAATGAATATATTCAGTGAAAAACACATTAAGATCGTATGACCGATTCCGACTCCCAATTCTTTCAAAAGTTCAATTTCAGCAAAGAACAAGTGCGAAAGCATTTGCAATCAGCTGAAAGAGATTGGAAGATCGCTCGCAGCAGCGACATGGCCGATGTGGTTTTTAAGTTTTCCTATGATGCGCTTTTAAAACTCGCGGTGTATGTAGCGGCTTGTTCCGGCCTGAGAGTAAGAAGCATCACAGGACACCATAGAAAGCTCCTGGAAAAACTCAGTGAATTAATTCAGGATGAAGATGCTTTTTACATAGCCAACGAAATGCGTCAGAAAAGGAATTCCGATCTGTATCAAGGCGGCGCCTTGATTACCGATAAGGATGCTGAAAGTTATCTCAGTTTTGTGAGTTCTGTTTTCGAAAGCGTGCTGGCGAAGTTGCCTATGGAATAGACGGATCCTGACCCGAATCCTTTATCACATAAAAATCAAGATCGCCGCGCCGCCGGCCAGGGGGATGGCAAACAGGATGAGAATTTGCCTTAATAATCCCCATCCGCCCAGCAGACCGGCGATCATCGATTTCGACACCATGTTGGCCATGGCGGCCACGACAATCAATCGCCAGCCCACGGTCGCCATAATCGTTTGATCGGCCAGCGACATGCGGGCCGTGGATAGTGTGATGGCGTCCATCTCGGTCAGCCCGGACAGTCCGGCCACCAGGTACAATCCGCCGCCGCCGATGAATTGTTTGGCCGCGGCCAGAGCAAACAGCACGCCTACGTACATGGCCCCGAAAACCAATGCCGATTTCATTTGCGTGGGGTTTTTTTGCTCGGGCATGGGTTTGGGATGCTTGCGATTGCACAGCCAAATTATCACCGCCGGCAGAAACGTCAAACCCATCAAAATGCCCACCGGCCCGCTGACTTTAGGCAAAAAGTCGGGCGAGACGACCAGCACCGCAATCAGCACCCTGACAAAGGAAACCGTCGAGGCAATCATAATCACAATGGCCGCTGCCCGCCGGTCGATAAAATTGTCTTTTGCCTGCTGTGAATAGCTGACTGTAGTGGCCGTGCTGGAGATGGCCCCGCCGAGAACCCCGCCCAGCAGGATCCCCGCATTGCCGCCGAAAAATTTATAAACGATGTATCCGCCCAGGCTCATGCCCACGATGAGCACGACCATCAACCAGGTCTCGAATGGATTGAACACGTCCAGTTCGTGTTTGGCAAGCCCGAGCAAGTTCGAGGGCCCGAAGTTTTTGTCGGGCAACACGGGCAGGATAATGCAGCTTATGAGCACGAATTGCATTATCGCCCGCAGGTCTTCGTCTCCCAGTTTTTTGGCGATGCCGTGCAGTTCGCCTTTGAATTGCAGCAGAACGGCCACGCCTCCGCCCACGGCCACGGCCACGACCAGCGGGCCGACGACCAGGTACGCCCCGACGGCAAACATCACCAGCATCGCCATGTCGGTGGTTGTGCCTACATGCGGTTCAGCCTGGCGGAGTTGCAGCAGATGGCCTGTCATGATCACGGCCACAACCCCCAAGAGCGCGGCGGGAACAATCCACACGCCCATGTACTCGGCCAGCAACGCCGAAAGCGTGCCCAGCACGGTAATCAAGGGGAACGTCCGCATGCCGGCAATGCCCGATGCCGTGTGCTCGCGCTGCAAACCCACCAACAGGCCCAAGAGCAGGGAAATTCCCAACTGCTGAAAAATGACAGATTCCATGATGAAATTCTAGCACTTTTTTTAGGCCGGAGACGGAGGATGAATGAAGAAGTCGGAATGCAGAAGGCAGAATGTAGAATTGAAAACTACAATAAAACCGCTTGCGGTTTCGCGGCAATTACCTTAAAACTCCCGGCACAAGTGCCGGGGCTAAACGATCATAAAACGAGCACTGCCCACTGCCCACCGCCCACTCTTCATTGTTAAGAAACGATTCGATTCTTCGCATCCACATGCACGACTATGGGTTTGACCTTCCGGGCTTCCTCATCGGATACCGCGCAATAAGAGAGTACGACGACGATGTCGCCGGGCGAACCCAGCCGGGCGGCCGGGCCGTTTAAAAGCATGGTGCCCGATCCGGCCGGGGCCTCGATGGCGTAAGTTATCAAACGCTCGCCGTTATAAAGGTTC
>JBEKSO010000429.1:0-6811 GCA_049516935.1 Thermoguttaceae bacterium | reverse complement strand
GGCCTCCTCGAGCGAGACGTGGCCTTTGCGCAGACTCTTCACCTCGCTGCCGACCAGCGCCAAGCCGCACTCCAGGGTGTCGATGACCAGGAAATTATGGTGGGCCTTGCGATTCTGGGCGATCGAGCGCTGGTTTGGATCCTGATCCGATTTTTTCCCTTTTGATTTTGCCACGGTAAATAATCCACGAAACCACCCGGCACAAGTGCCGGGGCATCTGTGTTGGGGCAGCAGTTCAACTGCTGCCCCAACCGAGCGCGACCACTGGTCGCGGCTTTACAGTAATTATTTGAACCACCAACCACTAACCACTATCCACCAACCACTAACCACTATCATCCTCACCCCTATCTTTTACCCGCTTTGAGGGATAAACTCAAGTTCCATTGTGGTCCAGGAAACGAACAATTTCGACATGTCGGCCCCTGCGATGGAGGCGTTTTTCCTCGATCGCCTGGCGTTTTCCCGCTCATTGGACCTGCAACGGCGGTTGATCGAAGAGGTTGGCCGCCGCGACGACGGGCAGATCGTGCTTTTGCTTTGCGAGCACCATGATATTATTACCGTTGGGCGCGGGGGTTCGCCGGGCGACGTGAATCGCCAGAGCCAGGTCTTAAAAAGCCGGGAAATCGAGGTGGTTTATGCCAATCGCGGCGGCGGGTGCCTGCTGCACTGCCCCGGACAGTTGGCTATTTATCCCCTGGTGCCGCTTACATGGCACGGATTTACGGTGGGCGATTTTTTGGATCGGCTTCAAGTTGGGATTATAGAAACTCTGGACGATCTGGGCATCCGCGGGCATATCCAACCCGGCAGGCATGGCATTTGGGGACGGACCGGACAATTGGCGGCCGTGGCCGCGGCCGTGCGAAATTGGGTGACGTATTACGGGGCCTATTTGAATGTCGATCCGCCCCTGGGCCTGTTCCGGGTGGTAGAGTCCGATACGGCGGATCATACACACATGAGTTCGATGTCGGCCGAACGCCGCGGACCGGTTAGAATGACTACGGTCCGCGCCACGTTGGTCCGGCACCTAAGCGAGGCCTTTGGGTGCGATCGGTATCACCTGTTTACCGGGCATCCGCTGCTTAGGACGATAGCGTCGGTTGAAAAATGAATGTTAGATTGCAAATTGTAAAATGCAAATTGCAAATTGCAAATTGAACAAGAGATAAATTGAAATAATTCACCTCAATAATATCTAGAAGAATATGTCTTCCCAAATTTCCCATTCCCCATCCGGCGTCACATCGCTTCCGCGATGGTTGAAGCGAAACGTGCCCAAGGGCGATGGCAATCATTTTACGGCGAAGTTGATCGGCCGGTTGGCGCTGCAAACCGTTTGCGAGCATGCGCGGTGTCCGAACCGCATGGAATGCTACGCCGAGAAGACGGCCACGTTTATGATCCTCGGCGATATTTGCACGCGGGGCTGCCGGTTTTGCAGCGTGAAAAAGGGAAAGCCCAAGGAGGTCGATGCCGGCGAGCCGCGCCGTGTGGCCGAGGCCGTAAAAACGTTGGGGCTTAAACACGTGGTCGTGACTTGCGTGACTCGCGACGATCTGCCGGACGGCGGGGCGGAGCATTTCGTTCGAACCATTGCCGAAATTCGCCGCGCTACATCGGCGACGGTCGAGGTGCTGCCTTCGGACTTCGGCGGCAACGCGGCGGCGGTCGATAGGCTGATCGAGGCCGCCCCGGAGGTCTACAATCACAATACCGAGACCGTGCCGCGATTGTTTGCCGATGTTCGCGGACGGAAGGCCGATTATCGCTGGACCCTCGATTTGTTCCACCGCATCGGGCGGAATAATCCCAATATCCAACTCAAAACCGGTTTGATGTTGGGATTGGGCGAGACCGTGGAAGAGTTGTTCGATACGCTCGCCGACCTGTTGGATGCCGGCTGCCGGATGCTGACGCTGGGGCAATATTTGCAGCCGTCGCCGGCCCAAATACCGGTGGCGCGGTATGTGCCGCCGGAACAGTTCGACGAGATCGGCAATGCCGCCCGGCAAATGGGCTTTACACAAGTGGCCAGCGGCCCGTTCGTCCGTTCCAGTTATCACGCGGGAAAAATGATTGGATAATCCTTGTAAAGCCGCGACCATTGGTCGCGCCGGGGTTTGTTGGCGCTCATGTCGGGCGTGCTTTGATTTTATGCCGCAACACGAACTTACACTGCCGGATTTGGGCATCGACGATCAACCGATCACGGTGAGTTCGTGGTTGGTTAAGCGGGGAACGCCGGTAACCGAGGACGAGCCGGTTTTGGAGGTGCTTTGCGGCGGTGTAACGGTCGATCTTCCCGCTGCGATAAATGGCATCCTCGTTGAAAAACTGGTATCTGACGACGAGGTTCTCGAAGTGGGGCAAGGATTAGCCGTGATTGAAACACCGGATTTGTAGGGTGTGTGAAACACACCGGCAATTCCATGTTGGGGCAGCAGTTTAACTGCTGCCCCAACATCGGTGCGTTGCACGCACCCTACTAAACTTCGCGAAACCGCAAGCGGTTCATTTATTCTTTACTAATTCCAGCGTTGCCCACAGGCTTGGATCTTCCTGATATGGCAAAGGGCTGCCGACGGTAAGTGTTTGTTCGCCCAGTTCGCGGTCGATTACCGCATAGGTAAAGCCTAGCCGCGGGTGTTCCTGAGGATCGAAACCGGTAAGCACGTCGCCGGGAATGTTTACTTCGAGTAGATAGCCGTCGGTCTGGATTTTGCCGCGGACATTTAGCTGTTCGGGTTGGATGGGCCGGGAGTGTTCCTTGGCCCGGTTGATCGCCAGGCACTGGGCCAGGGATTCGTCCGATCTATCGCCGGCGCCGGCGGGCAAAAAAAGCAAGCGATGGCAATAACGGCCTGCGCGGTGCACGTTGTGTACGTCGCGGGTGTCGATCCAAATCTGAAAGCATCCGGCCTTCCAATTCGGCTAAATTCACGAGGCGAAATCGCTCTTCCAATTCCGCGCCCCCGGCGGTCCACAGCCGATCGCGATACAGGCAGGGCAAGGAAAAGCGGAATAGGAACCGGTTTGGGATTAATGAATTAGACATTATTTGATGTGTAATAAGGGAAAATAGAAAAGGGGGAAAAGGGGAAAAACAAAAAATAAGAATCAATATTATTGTTTCCCTTTTTTCCAATTTTCCCTTTTTCCCTTTACTTACACTTTTCTTGATTTTCAAAATGCGATTTTATTTTCCTCGCACGGCTTTGAGGTGTTTTTTCAAAAAACCCGGCAGGTCGCCGCGGGATAGGTCGGCGATCGTGCTGAACTTCAGGTGCAGCATGTCGTAATTCGGCCGGTTGCCTTCGACCCAGGGCTCGAGGCCCAGATCGGTAATTTGCCCCAAGGTAAAGCGGCCTTTGGGGCCGATGAGGTGCAGATAAACGGCGTCGAGTTTTTTGGTCTGCACGGCTGCCCAGGGCTCTTTTTGCTGGGGGACGAAGATGGGCACGACTTGTTTATTGTTCCACAGGATTTGGGCTTCCGCGGCCGTGGCCGTCAACAGGTCGATTAGTTTTTCCAGGACTTTTTCGTTCCATTGGATGTCTTTGCCTAGCGTGAAGCCTTTGCGGGAGAAATGCCACTTGCGTCCGAGCTGTTTCCAGGGCTGGAGGATGTTGGCATGTTCCTCGACTCGTTTGGCGAAGCGCGCGAAGCCCGCCACGGCGCGATCGACGAAGCCCCAAAACTCGGGGCGATCGATCTCTTCGTAACTGTGAACCCTAAGTTCGATTTCCTGCCACGGGCCGCGTAGGTTTCTGCATTTTACCCTGGGCTCGGTGCCGTAAAGTGGCAGGTCGGGCATATCGTTGAGCGGTTTCAGGTCGAGTTTTGCGACCAGATCTTCCTGCCTGAATGTGCTGCGAGTGGTGCGGAATTTCATCTTCAGCAGCCATTCTTCGCCGGTGATGGCGTGGAAGAACCAGCCGTCCGATTTTTTCAGCCCGCTTATTTCCACCACCGAACGCGAGTTCCAATCGGTTTCGCCGAACAGTTCCGCACGCTGCTGGATGCGGTCGATTGTCTCGGAGAGTATGCGCCCGTTCCAGCGGCAGGGATTGCCCGTGCGCCCGACTCGATCGACCGTGTGCCAGTGTGGGCCGTCCTGTTCCCAGGGCATTTTGGCGTCGCGGCCGACCTCGGTGATGTCTCGGTCTTCGGGCCGGTCGGCCATTTCGGCGGCAAAGTCGAAGATCTTTCGCTTTTGAAACGGTCCGGCGGCAAGGATGGGGGCCAACACCTCGCCGGTGTAAGAACGGTGTCCACTCGTTGCCTCGCAGGTGCCACTGGCTTTGTCAGTGCCAGTTCCACCGGGCACAAGTGCCCGGGCTAAACGTTTTACTTTGCGCGCGCTCGCCTTTGGCTCGCGGCTAAACCCTGAACCCTGAACCCTGAATCCCGAACCCTGCTCTTCACCAGCGCGACCAATGGTCGCGGCTTTACAGGAGTATGCAACAATATCTTCGGGCGTGCCTGCGGCGATGACGTAACCGCCCTGGTCGCCTGCCTCGGGGCCCATGTCGATCACCCAATCGGCCGACTTGATCACGTCGAGATTGTGCTCGATTATCACGACCGTATTGCCCAGATCGACCAGCCGGTTCAGCACGTCGAGGAGTTTCGCCAGATCGTCGAAGTGCAGGCCGGTCGTTGGTTCGTCGAGCAGATAGAGGGTCTGTCCGGTGTCAGGGCGAGACAACTCGGCTGCCAGTTTTACGCGCTGGGCCTCGCCGCCGGAGAGCGTTGGGGCGGACTGGCCCAGGGTGAGGTAATCCAGGCCCACGTCGCAAAGGGTTTTCAGCACGCGGCGGATTTTGGGGATGTTTTTAAACAGTTCAACCGCCTCGGCGCAGGTCATGTCGAGCACGTCGGCTATAGACCGGCCATGATACATGACTGCCAGTGTTTCAGGATTGTAGCGCCGGCCGTGGCAGGTGTCGCACTCGACCCACACGTCGGGCAGGAAGTGCATCTCGATGCGGAGCTGTCCGTTGCCTTCGCATTTTTCGCACCGCCCGCCCGCCACGTTGAAGCTGAACCGGCGCGGCGTGTATCCGCGCAATTTGGCCTCGGGCAGTTGGGCGTAGAGCGTGCGAATCAGGTCGAATACGCCGGTGAACGTGGCCGGATTCGAGGCCGGCGTCTGGCCTAGCGGCTGCTGGTCCACGCGGATCACCTTGTTTATCAGTTCGATGCCGCGGATGGCATCGTGAGCGCCGGGGAATGTTTTTGCGCGATGCAGTGTGCGGGCAAGCGATTGATACAGCACGTCCTCGACCAGCGAACTCTTGCCCGACCCGCTCACGCCCGTGACCACGGTCAAAGCGCCCAGGGGAATCCGCACGGCGAGGTTTTTAAGATTGTTATGGCGGGCGCCAATGATTTCGAGCCAGGCGCCGTTCGTCCCCTCGCCCTTTGGGAGAGGGTTAGGGTGAGGGCTCCTCCGCGCGCTCCCCTTCGGGTCGCGGCTAAACTTATTTCTGCCCCCTGCCCTCTGATCTCTGACCTCTGAACCCTGAACCCCGACCGATGGCATGCGGCGATTGGTGGGCACGGGAATGGCCTTTTTTCCGGAAAGATACGGTCCGGTGACTGAGCCGCGGCGGCGGGCGACTTGATCGGGCGAGCCTTGGGCCACGATCTGTCCGCCATTTCGGCCCGCGCCGGGACCGAAGTCGAGCAACTGATCGGCATTGGCAAGCACATCGCGGTCGTGCTCGACTACTAAGAGCGTATTGCCCAGGTCGCGGAGTTTTTTCAGGGCCGTTAGCAGGCGCCGGTTGTCGCGGGCATGGAGTCCGATGGTGGGCTCGTCGAGCACGTACAGCACGCCGCACAATCCGCTTCCGACTTGGGCCGCCAGGCGGATCCGCTGCATTTCGCCGCCGGAAAGCGTTGGCGCCGGCCGGGCAAGAGTGAGATATTCCAGGCCCACGTCGACTAGGAATTGCAGGCGGTTGTCGATCTCGCGGGCAAGCTCGCCGGCGACTTTTCGCTCGCTTTCGCCGGGCATCCAGGAATTGAAATCTTCCAGGAGCCGGCCCAGGGGCAGGCGGCAGAGTTCGTCGATCGTCCGGCCGTGGAAACGCATGGCCGCGGCGTCGTCACGCAGGCGGCTGCCGCCGCAAACGGTGCATTCAACCTCGTCGACAAGGTGTTCCAATTTTGTGCGTAAAGATGGCGAAATACGGCTGGCCTCCTCCAAGGCCGGATATAGGCCCTTGTATTGGAACTTAAATATTACGCTAATACTCCCGCTCCCCGACCTACCTTCGGTCGGTGCCCGGTCGCGGCTAAACTTTTGCTTTTTCTCCGTCCCCTGACCACTGACCACTGACCACTGACCACTGACATCAAACCATTGTTCCCCCGTGCCTTGCATTATCAGGCGGCGGTGGATGCCGCCGAGTTGCTCGAAGGGCACGTCGCGGGGAATGCCGGTCGTCCGGCAAAAGGCGTCCAGCATCAAACGTGACATGGGCCCGCGAACGTCGGGCCAAAGGGCGACCGCGCCTTGGGCCAGGGTCAACTTGGGATCGCTCAAGAGCATGGCCGGATTCGTTCCGGTCTGCACGCCGAGTCCTTCGCAGGCCGGGCACCAACCCAGCGGACTGTTATAGGAAAAATTGTGCGGCGAAAGCGGCTCGAAACTCCGCCCGCATCGCTCGCAGGCGAAATGCTGGCTGTGTACGGTCACGGGCCAGGCGGTTTCGGGCTGATCGTCGCGGGGATAAGCCACGTGCATCACGCCTTTTCCAAGTGCAAGCGCGTTTTCCATGCTGCCGGCGATGCG
>JBEKSO010000428.1:0-3891 GCA_049516935.1 Thermoguttaceae bacterium | reverse complement strand
GAAGGAACCGTACTTGAGGCGATTTAAGATCATCGAAACCGCCGCTGACAAAGACATTCTTCAAGTTAGTGTTTTTTCCCCTTTATGCGAACCCTGACCTGAAAGGCGCCGGGTACCGGTTTCTCGGAGACGACATACAAATATCCGCCGCCGCAGCCGGAGTACATGGCCCCAGGATATTTTGCCTGATAATAGTGCAGTAATTCTAAAAGGTCGATAGTAACCGTGGGATGGGCCACCGTATGCGGCAGGATGGCCTCCCAGCACAGCATACACTCGTTCATCGAAGCCCCCAGGGACTTCACATCACAACCGGCGATTGCCTTGAAACAGTCTTTGCCCGATTGTCCGAGCCGCCGAATCCACTCCGGGTCAAGGTTCTTAATCCCCAGCGGATTGTAGCCGGCCGGCCTGGGCGCTACCGGAACCATGTGGATGACTTGTTCCAGCCAATGGGCGACCGCGGGATCGTTGTTCGACTCGATGTGCTTTGGAAAAATCCCTTCTTCGTGGTCAAAGTCAAAATCCAAGCGGTTCACCCCGGGGTAGATCAGCCCGATCATGTCCTGAGAGCCGGAAGGTTCCGACTTGCCCCGGTTTTCCTCGACGTACAATTCCCTTACCAGTTCGGCTGGATCGCGATCCGGCAGACGGCCGTTCCACAATTTCAGGGCCACGCGGCGCGTTCCGGTCGCCATGCCGCCGCGATCAAAAAAGCGAAACTCCGGCTCCAAGGCCACCACCACCATTGAACCGGGCGGCGTGGGATTGTGCCGGGAAACAAAGGGCTGATCGATCCAGCCCCCGGCAAAGGCCATGCGATACGGCACAGCGCCTATGCAATCGCTAATCTCGTGGACAAGCGGGGAACGCATGTTTTTACTTCCGTTTCATACATTTATATTATTACACACCCGCATTATCCTGGTTGTTTATAACGAAAACAAGAGGTAAATACCCTGGTCCGGATTGTCATATTTGAATTAATATGATAAATAATGTGCAGTTTGATTATGAAAATATAAAATATGTTGGAGGCATAGCCGTGTCTGACGCAAACGCCCCGTCTCAACCTCAGTCAAGTCCCCGTTGGCAGCCTCTTAGCGCAATCGACCGCCGCGTGCTGGGCGTGCTGGCCGAAAAGGCCAAAACCACGCCCGACATCTATCCCATGTCGCTTAACGCCATCTCGACCGGCTGCAACCAGAAGAGCAACCGCGATCCGCTGATGCAACTCGAACCGGCCGACGTGGATGAATCGCTCGACCGCCTCCGCCAACTCGGCGCGGTGGGCATAATCGAAGGCTACGGCCGGGTGGCCAAATACCGCCATTATCTTTACGAATGGCTGGGCGTGGAAAAAGTCGAACTCTCGGTGATGACCGAACTCTTGCTCCGCGGCGATCAGACCGTGGGCGAATTGCGCGGCCGGGCTTCGCGCATGGATCCGATCCAGGACCTGGCATCGCTTAAATCGATTCTTGATGCGCTAAAGTCGAAAGGATTGGTCATTTCCCTGACGCCCGAGGGACGCGGCCACGTGGTATCGCACGCACTTTACAAGCCCCGCGAACTGGAGGCGTTGAAAATAAAATATTCCAATGCCGCTGAGCCGAAAGCCGCTTACCGCGATGAGTATGCCGATGACGCCCCCAGCCCGCGCCCGAAAGTATCGGCTATAGCAGTGCCTGGAGGAGTAATTATTTCCACTGATAATCCCGGTAATCTCATCCTGGCCATTCAACGCGAGATCGAATCACTCCGTACTGAATTGACCCAACTTCATTCGGAATTGGAAACAGTCGCCGCGGACCAACACCGCCTTGCCGATGAACTGCGAAACCTGAAAGATTCGCTGGGCGGATAAAAAAATATTACATGTATTTAGCCCCCGGTGAACACACCGGGGGCCAATAATTATCCGGAGGCTGATGATGTCATACTCAAAGTTTAGCCCCGGAGCTTGCTCCGGGAGTCTGGTTTTCCTGGTTTTTTTCCAGGCGATCATACTATCTCCGCTTTCCTCCCATGCCCAGCAGGGCGATGTAACCCGGGTGCACGATCCGCATATAATCAAGGAAGCCGGTTATTACTATATTTTCTGCACGGGGCGCGGCATTCCCATCAGGCAATCGTCCGACCTGATAAATTGGAAAATCGTGGGCCGGGTTTTCGATACAGTGCCCGACTGGACTAAACAAGAGATTCCTGGTGCGGGGTCTTCTTTTTGGGCGCCAGACATTCTCTATTTCAACGGGAAATATCATCTTTATTATTCGGTATCCACCTTCGGCAGCAACCGTTCCTGCATCGGGCTTGTTACCAACACTACGCTCGATCCGCAAGGCAAGGACTATAAATGGGTCGATCAGGGAAAGGTAGTCGAATCGGTCAAAAGCGACGACTTTAACTGCATCGACGCCAATCCGGTCGTGGACGAGCAGAAAAACGTGTGGCTGTGCTGGGGATCATTTTGGGGCGGCATAAAGATGCGCCGCTTGGATAACAACACCGGCAAGACCTTGGCCGACGATACTAAAATATACTCCCTTGCCGCCCGTCCCAAACCCGATCCCAGGCCCATTGAAGGGGCCTATATCATTCACCGGGGCGATTATTACTATCTTTTCGCCTCTTTCGATTTTTGCTGCCGCGGTGTTAGAAGCGACTACAATATCAGGGTGGGCCGCTCCAAAGAGATCACCGGCCCGTTCGTAGACAAAAGCGACAAGCCCATGCTCGAGGGCGGAGGCACGCTGATCCTGGAAACCGCCGGCCGATACATCGGACCGGGCCACAACTCGATCCTCCACGACGGCGACAAGGATTGGCTTGTCTACCATTTCTACGACGGCGAAAACCGCGGCATCCCCACGCTCCAAATCCGCCCCTTGACCTGGACCGACGACGGCTGGCCAGTTGCGGGCGAACCATTGAAGAATTCCGCGTCCCAACAACAATAGAAAAATTTTACATTTTAGCCATTTGTAAATTGATTGAGAAAATGATCGAAATTGTAGCAGTTTTTTGGGCCGAAGGCCCTACGTTCTACCAGCCCAGGGCAACGCCCTGGGGAAGGTGAACCAAACCATTTCCGATTCGGCCCAACGGGCCAACATTTCCCGCCAACACAAGCAGGAATGATTGGTCCGTTGGACCGACAATACATTTTCGTTCTCCCTCCATCCCCAGGGCGTTGCCCTGGGCTGGGAGAATTTCCGCCCTTTCAGGACTATAAACGACTAAACTACTAATTATGAATGTCCCCACTCCAAATTCCGAAGCGAAGAAACCAAAACAGCCTACTTGGCCGGTAAATTTGGGCATCGGACTGGCAACGGGCATCATCCTCGGAATGCTGATCGCCTCGTGGGGCCTGCGCCAGGAAAATTGGCAAAAAGCCGGATTCGAAACCGTCGCAGCAGTAATGCTCGTGATTGTCTTCGTAATCACCGCACTTGCAACATTCGGAACGGCTTTCATGCGGAATGGCTTTCGATGCAGCCGGTGGGCGATTGTAATTGCTATATCGATCTTAGCATTGATTTTAATTGGGGTAGAACTTTTCCTTGAACCAACTAGGGTTCAACGGGCAAGCATAACAAAGCTGATCGTCTCTGGAGCAAAGGTATTATATGAAAAGGAAAATGAGCCCGGTTTGGCGGCCTTCTTTGGCCGACAATACTTCGAAAATGTTACCTTTGTCATTTGGGATTGCAAAGAAATCGCACAGCCGGACCTCACGTATCTCCACGGATTGAATTCAGTCAATACCCTTATCCTGGAAAACGTCAAATGCCCCCCTACTGATCTTGAACCATTACGCTTGACCAATTTGCAATATCTTGGACTTCAATATGATAATATTACAGACCAAGGACTAAAACATCT
>JBEKSO010000427.1:0-5883 GCA_049516935.1 Thermoguttaceae bacterium | reverse complement strand
GCGTTCGGTCAGTTTGCGCTGAGTGCTTTCCACCATTTTTTCCTGTTTGCGCAATTGTTCGGCCTGTTCTTCCAGGGCGTCCTGGCGTTTATCGAGCAGGCGTTCGCGTTCGTGAAGTTCGCCCCGCAGGCGGCGGAGTTCTTTTTCGCTTTCGGCCTGCTGCTGCAAGGCCAGTTCCTTGATTTCCAGCTCGGCCTCGCGGCGGAAGTTATCCACGTCTTGCTTGGCTTTGCGCACGATTTCCAGGGCTTCCGATTCGGCGTCTCTGCGGCGCAGCCGATCCAAAAGCCGGATCAGGAAAAAAGCCATCAAGAACACCGCGGGCGCGCCGAAAAGAACTGTAAACACAAAATATTGGTATGGAATTAACATGGATCGACTCTCTGCATTTTCCGCTGCCGAGCGCCGTGATCCCGTCGTTTACGGACGAAATGTTTATTTCCATCCGCCCGACGATAGACCCGTAGCGGCCGATCCGAGAAAAATCTGAAGCCCTAAACGCGCCGTTTAGCCCCAAGCCCGGGGCGCAGGAGGAGGGATATTTGAAGAAAGGTGCGCAGTTTCCACCACGAAATAATCCGGCTGATAGGGATTTACGCGCAGAAGGCCGCGGCGATGGGGTGATATAACGGCAAGGGCCGGGCGCCGGCCCAACAGGCCATTTAACTTTAAGTCCGCCAATATAAGATTGACTTTCATTCCACCAATGCCGGAGCTATACGCACCGTTCGTATCGCGACGGAAACGAATCCTTCCCGCATCGCTTTGTGCGCAGGACCAGACTCTGCGGGCGACGGATTGGCCGCCGCCGTAAAATCCCACCAACCACCGGATGAGTATCATTATCAGGTGCATGGTTGCATGAACCCTGAAGTTGGGCGGTTCTTGCTGCCAAAAACAAACTTCGTCAAATTTCTCTTCCTGACAGTACGTTGACTTCGATCCCCCTCGCGGACGACCAAAGGCACTCGAACTACTTTTTCACTTAATATTGTTCCGCGTTTCCCAAAACCCCCCTATAGGGCAGAAACCCCATAGATGCAGGCTTTGTCCGCGAATGTAACATTACTCCTTCTAATCTTATCAGAGTCTTAAGAAACTGCAACTAGTATGCATGCCAACCTTTTGAGATAATCTGTTTCAGGCCGCTGGATAAGCCGACTCTACCGATTAAATAACCATGTAGAGGGGGCGTTGAACTTTGCACCTCATCAATGGAAAATAGATGCTTGGCCGGAATTAAGACCTAAAAAATAGACATATTTAGCCCCTGGTGAATACACCGGGGGCCGCGCGGAGTTTTCTGTTCCGCCTATATTCACGCCGGGGTAAATGTCAATTCCGGAAAACATTCAGATCAAATTCTGAACCCTGAACCCCGAACCCTGAACCCTTGTAAATGTCCTTGCACCCCTTCGAAACACGTATGGCCTGTCTATGGCCGCCTGAGCAGTGGCTGGATTTGACCGTGCTTGCGGCCGTTTCCGGCGGGGCAGATAGCGTGGCATTGCTACGGGCGATGGCGGCCTTGAAAACCGGCGGGCTGGGCCGGCTTTGCGTGGCGCACTTTAATCATAAACTCCG
Organism: Thermoguttaceae bacterium; assembly: GCA_049516935.1. Taxonomy (GTDB): domain Bacteria; phylum Planctomycetota; class Planctomycetia; order Pirellulales; family Thermoguttaceae; genus JBEKIK01. The sequence goes on along the minus strand of JBEKSO010000427.1, from coordinate 4,299 downwards.
CGACCAGGCCGACGCCGACCAGCGTTTCGTGGTCTCCCTTTGTAAACAACTTGGCTTATCGTGCGAAACGGGCAGTTGCGACGTGGCGAAATCGGCTGCCGAGAGGGGCGAGGGCATCGAACCGGCCGCACGCCGGGCCAGATATGACTTCCTAAAAGAAACCGCCGGACGACTGGGCGCACGCTTTGTACTTACCGCCCACACCGCCGACGATCAGGCCGAAACCATTTTGCACCGCATTGTGCGCGGCACGGGCATATCCGGCCTGGCCGGCATGACGCGATCAAGACCCTTGGGCCATGCGACGCTGTTGCGCCCGCTTCTTGGCGTCCGCCGCCGCGAGTTGGAAGAATATCTGCACGATATCGGCCAGCCCTTTCGCGAGGACTCCAGCAACGCCGATCGCCGCTTTACCCGGAACCGCATCCGGCACGGACTCCTGCCGCTTTTGGCCCGGCAGTACAACTCCGCGGTTTCCGTTGCCCTGTTGCGCCTTGGCTCGCTGGCTGCCGACGCGCAAGCAGTGATCGACGATCTGGTCGATCAGCTCCACGAGCGGGCAGTGAAGTTTGAAAATGCAAACAGCGTGGAGATAGACGCCGCCCAATTGGCCGGTCAGCCGCCGTACTTATTACGCGAACTGCTTGTGCACGTCTGGCGCAGGCAATCGTGGTCCATGCGGGCGATGGGCTTTACCCAATGGGATCAACTAGCCCGGCTGCTTACGGAAACGGACCGCACGTCACCGGCGGTCGCATCAAAGCAAATCTTCCCCGGCAACGTGCAAGCCGAGATTGGCGACGGCAAGCTGCGGTTGATGCGCGTGGAATAAGTCGGCATAGTAAGATATAATTGTTGGTTGAATGTGTATATTCTCCTTGTTCCCACGCTCCGGCGTGGGAACTATATAGAGATCGATCCAAGCCCACGGGTTGCAACCCGTGGGCTTAACGGCATTCATTACCTGAGACTCAATAAACGCTGATTGCTGAAATAGCAAAATGCCCCATCCCATCGTAGACAAACTCGCCGGCCTGCGGCGCCGCGTCCGCCTGCTGGTAATAATCCGCGGCCTAAGCGCGATTCTAAGCACCGCGCTTGGGGCGGCCATTTTTCTGGGACTCACGGATTATGTCTTGCGGTTTCAAGATCGCGGCTTGCGGATGATGGTTTCGTTGGCGCTTTTGGGTGCATTAGGCTGGGCTTGTTACCGCTTTTTTTACCAACCGGCCGTCGTTCGCTTCCGGGACGCCGACCTGGCGATCAAGTTGCAACGCCGTTTTCCCGGCCTGGACGATCGGCTGCTTAGCGCCGTTGAGTTCATCGCCCAGGCCGAGGACGATCCAACTGCCGGCTCGCCCGGTCTGCGCCGATCGGTCATCGCACGGACCACGGCCGAGACGGCGGATATCAATTTCAACCAGGCCGTTAGTCCGCGTCCGGTGGTGCATGCTGTGCTGCTATCGACAATTATCTGTTCGGCTGCGGCGTTGCTGGCGATGCTCGATCCGGCCGCATCGCGAACGGCCCTTGCCCGGCTGATCAACCCACTTGGCAATGCCGCCTGGCCGAAAAAAAACCACCTTGTAATCCGCAATCCCGTGGAGCGCGTGGGCCGGGGTCGGGCGCTGGAGATCGAGGCCGTCGATTCGGCCGCCGCCCCGCTGCCCGCCGATGTTTACATCCATTATCGATTTGCCGGCGCCGACGGCGCTTTGACCGAGGAAGCCGTATTGATGCACCAGGTGGGCAAAACGGCCGTCGCCCGGCGGGAAAACGTCGCCCGTCCGTTTTCTTACCGCGTCGAAGGCGGTGACGATCGTTCCATGCCCTGGTTGCCGGTCGAAGTGGTCGAACCGCCCGCCGTCGAGTCGCTGTCGATCCGCTTGATCCCGCCGTCTTACACCGGCTGGCCCCCGGAAAAAGCCGAAAATAATATCCGCGCCCTGGCCGGCACGCGTTTGGAAATCGACGCCAAAGCCGCCAAACTGCTGCAATCCGCCGTGCTCTGCCTGGAGGATGGCCGCGAATTTCCCGGCCGGTTAAGCCCCGACGGTCTTCGCATCGCCTTTAACGACGCCGGGCTGGTGGTGGAAAAGTCGGGATCATATTGGTTCCGCCTCACCGATCGCGAAGGACTTGCGGGCGGCCAAGACGATCGCTGGGAAATCGTCGCCCTTGCCGACTCGCCACCCAGCGTGACAATCGAGCAATCGGCCGCCAATTTGTACGTAGCAGTGCTTCCCAAGAGACACTGGCGGGTGCCACGACCAACCTTCGGTCGGTGCCCGGCTTGCCCAGCAGTGCTTCTGCCGGCTTGCCAGTCAGTGCCTCTCAAGAGTCGATCATACCGCTTTACACCGGCCCGCAACAAATAGCTCGACAGACCTCGGGCGGTTTGTCCCAGTCGGATCAGTCCGGACAGCGCCAGGTTGTCGAATACCTTTGGCAATTGGAACCGCTACGGCTTGCACCAGGCATGCAAGTCGTATTTCAGGCCGTGGCTTCCGACTATCTGCCTCAAACCACTCGCAGCGAACCGCGGCGTCTGATCGTTGTCACGCCCCGCGAGATTGAAGACCGCATCGCCGGCCGGCAAAGTCTGCTTCTATCCGAACTGGAGCGTGTGCTTAAGATGCAGCGCGCCGGCCGCGGGCAGGTCGAAGCCGTGGAAATCCGCCTGGATGAGACAAAACGGTTGGATCAACCCGATTTGGATCAGCTCCGCGCGGCCGAACTCGGCCAGCGCCAGGTGAACTTGGTATTGACCGGCGCCGGCGAAGGCATTCCCTCGCACGTTTCCGCCATTCTGGCCGATTTGGAAAACAACCGCATCGACAATCCCGATCTAAAACAGCGCCTGAATTTGGTGTTGGACGAAATCGAGCGGCTTAAGCGCGATCATTTGCCTGTCATCGGCCGCGAATTAACCTCCGCGGTCAAATCCGCCGAAATCGCGCTTGGCGATGCGCCTGCGCCCACCGATACCGGCCCGGAAGTCGCCGCCGCATTGGCAACCGCCGGAAAAAATCAAGATCAGGTCATCGCAACCCTGGAAAAATTGATCGCCCAATTTACAGAGCGCGACAGCAGTCTCCGTTTCGAGCGCGATTTAAGTCAACTGCTCCGCGAGCAGGAGGATACGACCCGGCAAACAGCCGAAACCGGCCGGCGGACCTTGACCAAGGAACTCAAAGACCTGTCGCCTCAAGACGCCGCCGACTTGAAAATCCTCGCCTCCAGGCAATTCGATCATGCCCGATCGCTCGACCGCATCCTTCAAGACATGGATCGCTCCGGGGCGGAGTTGCAACGGAACGATCCTTTGGCGGCCCGAATTGTGGCAGTCGCGCTTGATCAGGCCGGACGAATGGACATCGGCGGGCAAATGCGGTCTTGCGCCGATAATCTGCGGCAAAACCAGATCGGCCAGGCAGCCGAATTACAAGCAAATATCATCGAGAACCTCCGCCAAATCATCGATATCCTCATCCACCAGAGCACTCGGCAGTCGACTGCCGACCAACTCGCCCGGCTGGAAAATGCCGTAAAATTCCTGCGCCAGCGCCAGGAGAATATCCGCAATGAAACGCGGCAAATGGAACAATCGTTGCAATCGCAGGGCCAGTTTACCCGGGCCCAGTTGGCCGCGATACTCGATCTGGCCCGACAGCAACGCTCGCTGCAAATCGACACCATGCACCTAGGCGATCAACTCAGCGATACTTCCGCCGCTTTTGCCTTGGCGCTGGACATCGCAAGCCGGGACATGGACGAGTCCGCCGGATTTCTCGACCGGCATCTGACCGCCGCGGAAACGCAACAAGCCCAGCAAAGCGCCATCCGCCGCCTGGACCTGCTCCTCGATGCCCTAAAGCCCGAACCGCCGGAAAATCAGCCGAATCCGCCGGCTAATGCCGAAAATAAGCCCCCGACAAATGCCAACCAAACTCCCAAGCAAGGGCAAAGCACTGTAAATCTATCCGAATTGAAATTGCTGAAAATCCTCCAAGAAGACATTAATCGCCGCACCGCCGCCTTGGCCGAGACGATCGCCCCGGATGGCAAACCCAATGAGCAGCAGCGCAAGGAATACGAACAACTCGCCGAGGAACAAGCCCGGCTGGCCGAGTTGATATTAAAAATGATGCAGAAAAAATAATGAAGGAAACCGTTTGCGGTTTCGAGATGCACATCAAGTAGAAATCCAACACCTGCACAGATACAAACTACGGCAAGAACAAAATATAAAACGGCAAACCATCGTCCCCATTTTTGTACGCATTGAACTTTCTTTCC
>JBEKSO010000426.1:0-3910 GCA_049516935.1 Thermoguttaceae bacterium | reverse complement strand
CAGCCGCCTCGATGTCCGTTCTATGGCGAGGTGGATGCGATATGGTTGAGGCGCGACCGCATCGACTCGGTGCCTTTACAAACGCTTGGGAACCTGGGAGACGTGATACTTTCCACAGATGGCCTGACCGAACCATTCCGCGCCGGAACACGGGCCACGGTGGGGCATAGCTGCGGCGATTCTTGCTGGCAGGTCGACGCCACCTATTTCTATATTGACACTTGGGACGACACGGTCGCGGTCCGCGATACCACCCCCAATCCCCCAAATATCGGCGGGATAGGAAATATGTTTTCACCGTTTACGAACTTCGGGCACCCGCCGATTATCGGTTTTGATTATAACGATTTTGTGAATATTCGAGAATTTTCAGAATTTCAAAGCGCTGAATTGAATTTTCGTTATACCGTTCCCATGCCGCACGAATGCCTGACGGCGAAGCTCCTCCTTGGTTTTCGATATATAAGCGTAAACGAACAATTCGATTACTTTACGCATTCGAACGTGCCGGTCACGGTCCCGCCCACCGGATCGTCAGTATATCTTAACACGCTGACAAGAAACGATCTGTTCGGGCCGCAGCTAGGAGGGGAGTTTTACTTTTTCGCCTATCCGTGCTGCTGGATCGATGTGGGAATAAAGGGGGTCCTTTGCGACAATCGCGCGGTGCAGCATACGACCGGAATTATAACGGACCCGGGTATTGACGTGGACCAATACCGTAAGCGCGACGCCACCGCTTTTGTGGGCGACTTGGACGTTGAACTGGTATGGAAGTGGAATCGCCACACCATGCTCAGGTTGGGTTACCAGGCCATCTGGGTAAATAACCTGGCCTTGGCAACCCGCAATTTCGACCCGTCGGCGGACATTCTTTTGAACAACGGTCCGCCGCAAATCGACACTATCGGCCGAGCGGTGTATCACGGCCCGCACATCGGGCTGGAATTCGGTTGGTAGAAGCCATGCGGCAGGCACGCGGAGTGTGCCTGCTACATTAGCCTGCTACGTTACTTTTTTTTGGAACCGGTTTCGGTCCATCGCCTTTGGGCGGGACGGTCAACATTGTGCCGCTGGTGTATTTGTCGATTAGGTTCAGGAGCTTCATGCGCTGGGGGTGGTCTTGCTCGAGGTCCAGGACCATGCGCCATTGGGCCACGGCATCGGAGAATTTTTGGGCCTCTTCATAGGCATTGCCCAATTTCAGGTGCAACGAGGCGGTTTGCGGACTTTCGGCCACGGCCTTGGCGAGAAATTCGATGTAGCGGTCCAGATCGCCGGACTGGTTGTACTGATCGGCCACTTGCACGTAGGCGTCGACCAGTGTGGATTTATAGGCTTCGGGTTTTAGTTTTATAGCCTCGCCCAGGAGTTCCATGTAACGGTCGTATTTTCCCGTGCCGAAGGCCGCCTGGGCGAAATAGTAATAGAACAGGGCTTTATCGTCTTTGGGCACGGAGGGGCCGATTTTATCGAACATTTCGTATGCCTGGGTGCTGCGTCCTGCGCCAAGATAGATCGAGGCCATGAGCACGTGGATGTCGGGCCGATCTTCGATGCCGTCGGCCAGGGCCTTGGCCAACTGGTAAACGGCGGAGACTTCGGGCGCGCAGCGGAAGGTGTCTTTCGCGCCGGGGACTTGCTCGATGAGATACCACTTTTCATAAATCGCGCCGGGCTTGCCCGACTTGACCGTTTGCACGCCGATCGAGCCGAAGTAATTGCGGAGGTTAAAATAAGCGGAAGCGAGTTTGTAGCGCAATACGGGCGTGTCCAATCCCAATCGCAGGGCCGACTGGTAGGACTCGGCGGCTAGGGCGAAGGAATTGCCGGCCAGATAGATGTTGCCGAGTTGATAATGATCGGCCGCGCTTTGGGGATTGAGTTTCACGGCCTCCTCGTAGTTTTTTCGGGCCTTGGCGTGTTCGCCCAGGTTGTATTGGGCCTCGGCCAGCATGTGATAGGTAGGATAGTCGTGGCGATATTTTAGGATGGGTTCCATGACGCGGGCCACGTCTTTCCACTGTTTTTTGGCGGAATAGATCTCGCCCAGGGTCTGGCCGGCCTCGACGTGATCGGGGGTCGTTTTGAGGATTTCCTCCAACTGCGTTATGGCCGCGTCTTCCTTGCCGGCATAGCGGTATGCCCGGGCGAGGTGCAGGCGATAACTGGTCTTGGTTTTATCGGCCTCGACGGCCTTCGAGAGCAGGTCGGCCGCCTTATCGTATTGACCTTGGAACAAGGCGTTGCGGCCTTGGGTGAAAAGTTCATCGGCGGCGGGCGTTTTGGAGTCGGTCGCCGGATTATCCGGCTTGGGCTCGTCGGCGAGGGAAGCGATAAAAATAAATCCCAACAAGCCGAGGGCGATCAATTGAATTTTAAGCATACTCATATCGAGTTCTCCTTGTATGTGTGATTATTGACATTGTGTTATTCGTTTAGCCCCGGAGCTTGCTCCGGGAGTGCATTTTTTATTGCAAATTGTCAATTGCAAACTGCAAATTGCAAATTGAACAACAAAAATCCAATGTGGCATTTACAATCTGTATGTTTTGATCCAATTGATTTGTTCCTTGGCCTTATTGAGCATGGGGCCGTCGGGGAAACTTGTGATGTACTTGGTGTAAGCGTCCATGGAATTGACCCATTGGCCGAGATGTTCGTAATTTTCGGCGATGGCGAACTGGGCGGGACCGGCGTTGGGGCTGCGGCGATAGTTGCGCAAGAAGGCTTGATAGGCTTCGATGGCGTCGGCGAATTTTCCTTCCCGCTCGTCGAACTGGGCGATTTTCCAACTTGCGTCCTCGGCCACGTTGGTTCCGCTGAATTGGCGGACGATTTCCAGCCAGGTCTCGACGGCGGCCTTCGAGTCTTTCAGCCGCTTGTCGTAGATCGTAGCCATCTGAAGCAGTGCGTCGCCGGCCTTGTCTGCGCCGGGGACCTTCGAGGCGGCCGTATAGGCCTCGACCGCCTTGCGCAGGGCGGCGTTGATCTTGTCCTGCCGGTCGGCCAGTTGGATGGCGGTCAGGGATTCCACCTGTTGTTCGGCTTTTTGGGAAAACAGCTCCACATTAGCAGTGTTGAACTGATAATAATTGGCCGAATTTCTGGCTTCTTCCAGTTCGGCCGACATGCTTTTGCCGGCCGATTTCAAGGAGGCGACCGCCTTCTCATTAATATCCTGTTGCAAGCGGCGTTGGTTTTGCACGGCGTCGTAGGCGCCGCGCTGTGCCACATCCTTGGCCTTTTCCAGCGATTGTTCGCGGGTAACAGTGGCCAGTTTATCGGCCTCGTCCTCGAAACTTTTTCCCACCAGATACAGGGCGTCGTCGGCCAAAGGGCTTTCGGGATATTTTTGGGCCACTTTGTACAGTGCATCGCGGGCCTTGGCGGTTTCGTTAAGCGACATATAAGTATCGCCCACGGCGTACAGGGCCTCGGCGGCCAGATAGCTTTCGGGCCAGTTGGCCGTGACCTTGCGGTATTCGATAATCGCCTTGACCGGATTGTTGAGCTGGGTTTTTACGATGTTGGCGATTTGAAATTGGGCGTCGAAGGCCTTGCGCTGTCCTTTTTCGTCGACCAGGGCCTGGTAGCGGACCAGATCTTTGAGGATCTCGATGCGGCGGTTGGCCTCGGCCACTTTGCCGTCGCTCGGATAGGCCGCGACAAAGGAGCGATAGGCCTGCATGGCCTCGGGCCACTGGCTCAAGTTGATGGTACATTCGGCGATGGACCACTTGGCGTCTTGGACCCATTGCCCGTCGCGGAACTCGTCGATCACGCGGCGATAGGCGGCAATGGCGTCGGCCCAGGCTTCGTTGGCCTGGTGGATTTGCCCGGCCATGGTCAAGGCCTGACCGGCCTGGGGATGGCGGGGAAAACTGTCGGCAAAAGTCTCCAGGACGTT
>JBEKSO010000425.1:0-3910 GCA_049516935.1 Thermoguttaceae bacterium | reverse complement strand
AAGAGCGCCGCGATTTGAAACAGGCCTTGCAATTGGGCGTACAATCGGCCCCCAAGGTGGAAACGCTGGCAGACGAATCCGCCTTGCTCTTGGAAGAGAATAAACCCGACGAGGCCTTGCCAAAACAGCAGGAAGTACTAAAACTGCTCAAAGACATGCTGCCCAAACAACAACAGAAAGAGCAGGAGAAAAAAGACCAGGAGAAAAAGGATCAGGAAAAGAAGGATCAAGAGAAGAAAGATCAAGACAAAAAGGATCAGAATAAAAAGGACCAGGAGAAAAAAGATCAAGAGAAGAAAGATCAACAGCAGAAGGAACAGGAAAAAAAGGACCAGGGGAAACAAGACCAGAACAAGCAAGATCAGCAAAAAAAAGACGAATCAAAAAATCAGCGACAGCAGAATCAACAACAAGAGAAACAGCGCGATTTGAACAAGGAAAAGGCCGAGGCGATATTGCAAAAGGCCCGGCAACGGCAGGATCAATACCGCGAAATGGAAAAGAACCTGGAAGGTTATCTATACCGGCCGGAAAAGGTGGAAAAAGATTGGTAAAGGAGCATGTTAAAGCATGCCGGACAATAATTGAAATAGGAAACACGACTTCACACCGCCCTCTCCCTAACCCTCTCCCAAAGCGAGAGGGGACTTTTGGTTTAATGATGAGCATGCGACCGAGAATCATTTCAATACGAATAATCATCGCGGCTCTGGCCATAGCGTGGCCGGCGGCGTGTCGCGCGGCAGGCGAAAAGCCGGAGCTCATCGTGGAAATGGATCGCAACCATATCTACGAAGGCGAGTCGGTATTATATGGCGTAACATTAAAAAACGCGGACAATCCTCATCAACCCGACTTGACAAGCTTCGATGATTTTTCCGTCACTCTGTTAGATTCACACCCAGTTGGCAATAGTATACATATAGAGATTATTAATAATGTGCAGCATACAGAGGTCACAAACGGCGGTATCCAATATATCTACCGTCTAACCCCCAAAATATCTGGAAAACTGTCCATTCCCGCCCCCACTGCTGAGATCAATGGCCAGAAAATCCGCGGCCGGGAAATGTCGCTTATCGTTACTGCTCCACAGGACCAAGACATCGTGCGCATGGAAATAACGGCCGAGCCGATTTCGGTTTATCCGTTGCAGCCGTTCACGGTAATTCTTTCAATATCGGTAAAGGAGCTTCCCGAGCCTTACACGAACGAAAACCCCGTGGGCGTGCAAACATCGCCGCCGGAACTGCAAATTCCCTGGGTCGATGATGAACACCTTCCCAGCGGACTACAACCAAGAGTAAATCGTAATCGCTGGCTAATGTCTTTACATAGTGAATATGCGGCCGGATTTGCAATAAACAATTATGGTAAAGACGTTGCCAGCATTTTCTTTGGAAATAGGCAAACCTCTTACATGCCCGAAGCGCAAAACATCCGCCTCCCGAACAAATCGGGCAAGATGACCGGCTATCGGCGATATCAGTTCAAGCGGACTTTTATCGCCAAGAATGTAGACCAGTACACTTTCGGGCCGGTCACGCTGAAAGGTATCTTCGTCGATGGAATCAGTGCATCCGGCGCCGCGCAAAGCAAAGATATTTACGCCCTGGCCAAGGCCCTGACGGTGAAAATCAAGGACGTGCCCGAGCAGGGCCGGCCGGAAACCTACATCGGCGCTATCGGCCATTTTCAATTCGAGGCCGATCTTGCCCCGCGAAAGGCAAGGACCGGCGATCCGATGACCTTGACCTTAACGCTCAGCGGTCAGGGAAGCCTTGACCGTGCAACCATGCCCGATTTAGCAAAAATCCCCCAGATCGCCGAGAATTTTAAAATCTATGAGGCCACCGAGCAGACCAAGGGCGACCAGCGGCAATTTACCTGCAGTTTGCGTCCGCTGGAGGCGGGCATAAAGGAATTTCCGCCCGTGGCGGTTTCATATTTCGACGTGCAGGATGAAAAATACGTCACGCTCACCTCGCTGCCCATTCCAATCGAGATCGAGAAGGCCGACAAACTTGCCGGGCGCGATATTGTCGCCTCGCCCAGCGGATTAAAGTCGGCGGATAAGGAATTGGAGACGCGACAGGAAGGAATATATGCGAACATCACCGATCCGGGCCAATTGAGCGATGAAACGATCCGGCCCGAGCGATGGTTGGCCGCCTTGGGCGGACTGGCGGGATTGTATGCAGCCATGGCCTTTATCGTGGTCCGCTTGCGGCGCTATAGTGGCGATACAGTCCGGCAGCGGCGGCGTTCGGCGCCCGGCAAGGCCCGCCGCTCGGTGAATGAGGCAACGAAAGAATTGTCGGCTGGCCGGGTGCGCGAAGGCGCCGATCGGCTGGAGTCGGCGCTGGTCGGTCTGGTTGCCGATTGGAGCGATACGCCCGCCGCGGGCATGACGCCGGCCGAGGCATGCCGCAAATTGGAATCGCTGGGCATCGACGGCGATGTATTGCGTCGCGCCGGCCAATTCCTGGAAAACTGCGAAAGCGTCCATTACGGCGCGACCCCGCAAGCCGGCGAGGCACTGCGCCGCGATGCAAAGGGTGTGTTGGAAGCGATGATCCATGCGCTGCGGAAGAAAAAATAGTGGGCAGTTGGCGGTGGACAGTGGACAGTGAATAACCATAAAGCCGCAATTGGCGGTCGCATTTTGGAATGACGTCTTAATGCAAGTACTCAAAGCGAAGAACGAAAAACGCGGTAAACTCCCCAATTTGCAATTTGCATTGTGCAATTTGCAATTTGCAATCTTATTTCTCTTCTTGTTTGCTCTGCCGGGCTGCGCTCGAAATTTTGATCCGCGGCTTGCCCAAAAATTCCAGGCTGCGCAAACGGCTTTCGACAGGGCCGCAAAGCCGGAAGATTTCGTGAAGGTCGCCGCCATGTACCAGGAGATGATCGACGACGGGGCCGTTTCCGGGGCCGTGTTTTACAACCAGGGCAATGCCTGGATGAGGGCCAAGCAGCCGGGCCGGGCAATCGCCGCTTACCGGCAGGCCGAGCGATATCGCCCCCGCGATCCATATCTTGAAGCAAATCTGCAGTTCGCCTTGGGACAGGGCGCTTCCGCCCATCGACCGATATTGGAAACCATTTTATTTTGGCAGAATTGGCTCAGTTATCCGGAGAAGTTCTACGGCACGGCAGCTGCCGCATTGCTGACGTTTTGTTGCGCCGCAGTCATGTTATTTTCGTCGCGTCGGCGTTTGTGGCGCCGGCTTGTATTGGCAGGCGCTGCGATCACGGCGCTTATGATTATTTCGGCCGCCTACGATTGGTATCGCTTCGACTACGTGGTCCGCGGCGTGATCACCCAGGCCGACGTGGTCGCCCGCAAAGGCAACGCCGAAAGCTACGAGCCGGCCTTAACTGAAAAGCTTTCGGAGGGCACGGAATTCCGCTTGCTGGAGCGCCGCGGCGATTGGCTCTTGATCCGGTTGCCCGGCGGCCAGGAAGGATGGGTTATGGATCACATGGCCGTGACTTATGGTAGGAGGGCTTTATAATGGTCGGTATGGACAAGAATGGACGATATGGACGGGCGGAAAGGGAGCCGCTGATTCCGAAGCATGGAGGCTATCGGCGACTTAAGAGTTTTCAGATCGCACAGTTAATTTATGATGTCACTGTGCGCTTCTGCGACTGCTACATAAACCTGTGGAGCCGGACGCACGATCAGATGGTACAGGCGGCGCGATCCGGCGTGCAAAACATCGCCGACGGAAGCCAGGCCAGTGGCACCTCGAAGAAGACGGAATTAAAGTTGACCAACGTTGCTCGGGCGAGCCTGGAGGAACTGCGATTAGACTACGAGGATTTTCTGCGGCAGAGGAAACTGAAACTTTGGGAAAGAGAAGACTCCCGCAGGGCCGATTTGGTCGCCCGGAGATGCTCC
>JBEKSO010000424.1:0-3912 GCA_049516935.1 Thermoguttaceae bacterium | reverse complement strand
CAGGCGCCAGCCCGGGCCAGTCGGCGTGCACGCTCCACAATCATCGACCGCTCTTCTTCGGTCAACTGGCTGAACTGCGAGCCGCGGCGGACTCGCTCCTGGTTTTGCTCCACAAAGCGATCCACCGAACTCTGCAAGAACCCTACCCGCTTGCGGCCGTCCATCACAAAACGCCGGCTGATCAGCCCGTGGCGACGCCAGCGGGAAATCGTCTTGGTCGAGACGTTGAATTCCTGTGCCAGGCGCTCCACCGTCAGAACCGGTTCGCCCATTGATTCGGCCGCCACGTTGGCGGCGTCGGAAACGTCTTCCACAAAAAGCCGCAGGTCGTGGTCGGCTTCCCTGCCGCTGAGCTTCAGATCGGGATATGAATCCGGTCGAAAACTCGTGATCCGGTAGCAAACATACTCGTAGGTGTAGGTTCGTTTGGGATCGAGTTCGCCCAGGAGTTTTTCGGCCTGAGCGACCTGCTCGATTTTTTTCTCACGGGGTGCGAAACGGACTTGCTGATCTCGTAATTGTCGAATGGCGGGGTTAAGGTAATTCGTGTGCATAATGCCCGGTCTCCTTTTTTCTGGAGCCCCCGCAGCACACCGGCATCTCCTACGCCGGTTGGGACTCTTTTCAGTGCATTCTGGCGGCCGTCTTTTGCCGACAGTAGTAACTCCTCAACCGTTAGTATACTCGTATGCCCGAATTTTAACAGCTTAATCTGTCAAAAATCAATGGACATAACTTACTCACCCCATATAAGTATAGTTTTCTTGCCCCCCTCGCAGGGGCGGTGGACACTTAGTGACTCGCTCCTCTTACCATAAATATTCCATCATCCGCCTGCATTGATTTGATTTTCTTAACGGCTTCAACGCTAATTGATATTATGTACGTTTAACAGTGGTTTTATGGTCATAAAAAGTTCACAACTTAGCAGATTAAATTGGTGATGAACAGCAATTGTATGTGATTAAATATCCTTGAACATAAGTATTTTCCTGATGCTTGTTTATTACCCGCGGAAGAATCTTTCCTAAATTAAAAAGACTGCCAAAATTCCAGAACTATTTGACTATAAATTCATCGATAAATCTAGACGCGGCCGTTTTCTGAAATGGTTTTTAAGTCTTTAGCGGCATCAATGTGGCCTCCTAATCGATGCACAATACCCAAGTTGAAATTTCTCCATAGGAAATTCCGGCAAGGATCGTTAAACTGCCAATCAGAATTTGAAAATTTAAAGAATTATCAGGCTCCGGGTAAGGAAGCATGGATATGAAGCCTACGGTCATATTTAGTTGCGTTACATTCTTCTGCATGACGGCTGTTTCCTTGGCTCAACACGGGACTGGGCCGGAAACACGATCATTACATATAGCCGAGCGAGGATCTAAACCCGATCGCGCCAAGGCGCTTGGCGCCGACAAAGCGAAGTACGAATTTCCAAACAGCCGGCAGCCGGGCCAAATCGACCGCGTGAAAGTGGAGTGGAAGGTCGGCGGCGAGGTGATCGACGTTGTGGACAAAAAAGAGCATCGGGAAAAAATGAGCGTTGCATGCAATCTGGACTATGAGGAAAAAACCCTGCAAGTCCCGACCAAGGCCCAAGACCCATCGATTTCGCTGCGTTATTATCACCAGGCCGAGGCGGCCGAGCAGATCGGCGAGCATGCTTTCAAACCTGTTCTTCGTCATGAGCGGAATTTAATTGCCGTTAGGATTTCATCGCAAAAGCCGTTATTGTTTTGTCCCAGCGGGAGCTTGACAGGAGAGGAACTGGAGTTGGTCGACGTGCAGGGCAACAGTCTTTTGATGGATCGTTTTTTGCCCGACAAGCCCGTGGCCGTGGGCGATGCATGGCAGCCGTCCGAAGAGTTGATGGCCCAACTATTAGGTCTGGACGAGGTGGGGCAAACGGATGTCAAATGCGAGTTCATTGAGATCACAAACGAGGTGGCCCGCTTCGAGATGAAAGGCAATGTATCGGGCGCGGCCGATGGAGTGACTGCCTTAATCGAAATGAAGGCCCGCTATCGTTACGATTTGAGGCGCAAACGCATCGATTGGCTGGGGATGGTCGTCAGCGAGCGGCGGCAGACCAGCCCGGTTTCCGATGGGCTTGAAGTGGCGGCCCAGTTGCAAGTGCTCATTGTTCCCGCCGAGGGAACAAGCCGCTTGGACCAAGCCGATTTGAGGGACCTTGCCCTCAATCCCACGGCCGAATCGACTCGACTCTCGCACTTATCGAAGGAAGGCGGGTGGGAACTCCTCTACGATCGCAACTGGCACGTTTATCGCGATCAAAAAGACCTGGCCGCCGCCGTTTTACGCAGGATTGAACAGGGCGAGATGATTGCCCAGTGCAATGTCTCCGCATTGACGCCGGGCGAACCGGATAAACTTGTGTCGCTGGAAAAATATCAGGAAGACATTCAGCACGCCCTGGGCAGCGATTTCAAGGAGTTCGTCGAGGCCGGCCAGACGGTCGACAAGGCCAATCGCCGCGTGTTGCGGGTGGTCGTGCGCGGGACGGCTTCCGATCTGCCGATTATTTGGAACTACTATCACATCGCCGATCAACAAGGCCGACAGATGGCCTGCGTCTTCACATTTGAAGAAAAATACGCCCAGCGCCTGGGCAAGGCCGACCGGGAGATTATCGACTCACTGCGATTTGTCGGCGCGAAGCAATAGTAGAATCAAACCTCTCGCCGATTGCGACTGGATGCGTCGCTGCGAGACGAGCGAAGATCGCGCGTGCTACTGCACAAGCCTTCGAGGATCTCAGCTCACGCTAATGGGTTGGCACCTCCGTCGGAATACCAGGCGAGAGGCTCGATTCCATCATCGATATTCACCAGGAATATCGGCTATTTCGCTCTCCCGCTTGCAACGTTTTTTGCCGCTTTCGGAAGAGCATGTAATGTGCCTTCTTCCAACTCAATTCTAGTTCATAAAAAATCGAAAACCACCCACCCACAAGGTGGAGCGGCGCTTTACACGATAAATATTGGGTTCGAGGTTCAGGATTTAGGATGTAGATCCTTTGTGTATCTGTTTGAGCGCATTATGCGTGCATGTCTTTTTTATTGCAAATTGAAAATTGCAAATTGCAAATTGAACAACTGTAATCACTTACGCGATTTGCCGCTGAAAACAGAACTTTGCATTCTTGACTGAAAACTGATTACTGAAAACTGACAACCATCTGCTATCTACTATCTGCCGCGAACTATAAGGTAAAACCTTGGCGAGTCGATTGAAATTGCTATAATTGGGGCGATTCATTTATGACAAACAAACATATCAATACCTTTAACGGAGACATATTGTGAGTAAAAAAAAGGATGCCGAAAAATTAGTACAGACTAAACTGGCCCTGGCCCAAAAGTGCGACCGGCTGATCAA
The DNA here is from genome assembly GCA_049516935.1 of Thermoguttaceae bacterium. GTDB lineage: Bacteria > Planctomycetota > Planctomycetia > Pirellulales > Thermoguttaceae > JBEKIK01. Next base: position 510 of record JBEKSO010000424.1, on the reverse strand, counting down.
AACATGTAAGAGCAAGCCGAAACAACAGACCTTGAAAAATCAGGCGGAAAGATTCCGCCGCCAGGCGGAACAGTTGTCGCGAATGTGATTTTCCCATCTATTTTCCGTTTTTGTAAAGTTTTTACGATTTTCGGCATCCTTTTTGATGTAAGAGAGTCTGTATCGGTTTAGCTGTTTGCAGTGAACTACAAGGAACCACTCTTATTTAACACGAAAATTCGAAAGAACGAAAACACGAAAAAGAATTAAGGGTTAAGATTTCGCGTTTTCTTTATTTCGCTTTTTCGTTGTGAAATTTGGTTGAGACATTTTATGGCCTCGCTTGCCGGACATTTTCTGGTGGCCTCGCAAAATCTGATGGATCCGAATTTTGTCAGATCCGTAGTCCTGCTCGTGCAGCATACCGACCAGGGAGCGCTGGGCGTAGTGGTGAACCGGCCCATCGGCAAAAGCGTGCAGGATTTGTGGCGCGAAGTGGGCGGCGGACCCTGCACCAACACCCAGCCGGTA
>JBEKSO010000423.1:0-3930 GCA_049516935.1 Thermoguttaceae bacterium | reverse complement strand
TCCCTTCGCCTACCCCCGCGCATTATCGAATTCTTCTAGCCCGCCGGGCGATCCGTTGTCCGGCCAGGACAAAGCCCGCGAGTTCGACATGGCCACTCAGCAGCACACCGGCATAGTGCTGGGCATTGCCATGGCCAGCAGGCGGTTCTTAAAAGACAAACAAAATCCCGGTGCGGGATTTGAGGATCGTTTTCTACTCCTGCCGGGCGACGACGTGGCGCTCACTACGCTTACGGTAGGCCAACCGCCGAAGTTCACATACGACAATTTCACGGTCGTCGATTTCTACGAAAGCAAGATGAGCGAGTACGACTCGAGTTTCGCCTTTGTGCCCATTCGCAAATTGCAGGAATTGCGGGGGATGATCGATCCCAGTTCCGGCCAGGGAATGGTCAATTCGATCCAGATCAAACTAAAACCCGGCGCCAACGGCGAAGAAGTCCGCGACAAGTTGGCGGCCCAGTTCCCCTGGGAACAATACATTGTGGAAACCTGGCGCGACAAGCAAGGGCCGCTCCTGGCCGCCGTCTGGACCGAAACCGCCATCCTCAACGTGCTCTTGTTTCTGATCATTACCGTGGCCGGTTTCGGCATCCTCGCCATCTTTTACATGATCGTGGTGGAAAAAACCCGCGATATCGGCATACTCAAGTCGCTGGGCGCGTCGGGCCGCGGGGTGATGGGAATATTTTTGTCCTACGGCCTGCTTTTGGGAATAATCGGATCGGGCATGGGCTTGTTTATCGGATTGCTCACGATCCGTTATATCAACGAAATTGCCGATCTTTTGGGCCGTATCACCGGCCGCCCGGTGTTTGATCCCACGATCTATTACTTTTATAAAATACCCACGATCATCGTTCCGCGGACGGTGGCGTGTATCGTTATTGGCGCGGTGGCCATAGCCGTGGCGGCCAGCATTCTACCTGCCCGCCGCGCCGCCCGATTGCATCCAGTGGAGGCCTTGCGACATGAGTAGCGAACTCGAACAAATTTTGCGAACCGGCGGTAGTGTGCGTGAAACGCACCATCCGTCATCGGAGCCCAAGTCAACGCCCGAAGTTATTCTCATCAAAGATCACCCCCATCTGATACTCGGTCCGCATCAACCCATGACACAACTTCAACAGCCCGACGCAATTGCCGACGCTCCGCAGCCGGTCGCCCCGCAACAACGAATGCCGGCGGAGCATCTTAGGGCCGTGGGGCTTTTCAAAAGTTACCGCAAGGGTCCGGCCGCAGTGCCCGTGCTCACGGGTTTGGACATTGAAATCCGCCGCGGGGAATTTATCGCGATTGTCGGGCAGAGCGGATCGGGGAAAAGCACCTTGCTGCACCTGCTGGGCACGCTCGACGCCCCGGACCAGGGCGAAATCCACTTCGACGGCCGGCGGATCGACGACCTGCCCGTATCCGAGCGCGACACCCTGCGAAACAAGCGCATTGGCATGATTTTCCAGTTCTACCACCTCCTGCCCGAGCTCTCCACGCTGGAAAACGTGCTATCGCCCCTGATGATCGCCGATGGGGTCTGGAAATACCTGAAAGATCGGAAAAAACACCGCGCCACCGCCATGGGGCTCTTGGAAACAGTGGGGCTTAGCCACCGGCTGAAGCATAAACCGCGGGAACTCTCGGGGGGGGAGATGCAACGGGCCGCCATTGCCCGGGCATTGGTCGCCCAGCCCGAACTGCTCCTGGCCGACGAACCCACCGGAAACCTGGATCAGGCCACCGGCCAGGAAATCTTAAAAATCCTGCGAACCTTGAATCAAGAGCATCGCCTCACTATAGTGATGGTAACCCACGATCAGACCCTGGCCTCTCAGGCCGACCGCATAGTTCGCCTTGTCCGGGGAAGGATCGAACATGAAGGATGAGGGATGAATGATGAAGGATGAATAAAAAACCGCTTGCGGTTTAGCGATTAATTTTTCATATAGTAAACTGCCCACCCCCTCACTAACCACTAACCACTATCCACTAACCACTATCCACTTTCCTGCCTGCCATGACTTCCAAAACTTCCCTTCAGATATATATTAACGGCGCTCTATACGACAAAGAGGACGCCAAAATCAGCGTCTACGATCACGGCCTGCTTTATGGCGACGGGGTGTTCGAGGGTATCCGCAGCTATGGCGGCAAGGTCTTCCGTTTGGACGAACATCTCGATCGGCTCTGGAACTCGGCCAAGGCCATCATCCTCGAAATCCCCATGAACAAGGCCGATATGGCCAAGGCCATCCAAGACACCCTGGAAGTCAACAAAATCAAAGACGGTTACATCCGCGTGGTGGTCACCCGGGGCGCGGGCAGCCTGGGGCTCGATCCCAGCCGGTGCAGCGATCCGCAAGTAATCATCATCACCGACCTTATCTCCCTTTATCCGGACGAACTATACAAAAAAGGATTGGAAATCATAACCGTCAGCACGGTGCGGAATCATCCGGCCGCGCTCAGTCCGCGGATCAAGTCGCTCAATTATTTGAATAACATTTTGGCCAAGATCGAGGGCGTGCAGGCGGGCTGCATCGAGGCCCTGATGCTGAATTGCAAGGGCGAGGTGGCCGAATGCACGGGCGACAACATTTTCATCGTGCGCCAGGGCCGGCTGCTAACTCCGCCCCTGGAAGCCTGCATTTTGGAAGGCATTACCCGGGACGTAGTCATCGACCTGGCCCGCCAGGCCGGCATCGTTGTGCTGGAAACGCCGCTCACAAAGCACGACGTGTATATCGCCGACGAATGTTTCCTCACCGGTACGGCCGCCGAGGTCGTGCCCGTGGTGAAGGTCGACAGCCGCACGATCGGTTCCGGCTCGCCCGGCCCGGTGACCCGCGACATGATGACGCGATTTCACAAACTGACCAGGGGCTAGAGATTAGAAATTGGTGGACGGTGGGCAGTGGGCGGTGGAAAGTGTTAGGCGCCGATTTAACGTCGGTCGGCGAGCGATTGTTTAGCCCCGGCACTTGGGCCGGGAGTTTTTTTTACTTGGATTTGTGGCGGGGATGATATTTCTTATTCTCGGATTTTACCCGGGAACGCTCATCCAGGAGATTATCGTGGAGTGGATCAAATACTTCATCGACCTGTTCATACATCTTGACGTACACCTGAAACAGATCCTGGATACATGCGGACCCTGGACCTATGTGATCCTCTTTGTGGTAATCTTCTGTGAAACCGGATTAGTGGTCACGCCGTTTCTGCCCGGGGACTCGCTGATATTCGCCGCAGGGGCGTTCGCGGCCCTGGGATCGTTGAACCCGGTTTTTCTCTTTGTTTTACTGAGCGTGGCGGCCATCGCGGGCGACACGGTGAATTACTGGGCCGGACATTACATTGGCCCTAAGGCTTTTTCCGGCAATATCCGCTTTTTGAAAAAAGAGCATCTGGAGCGCACGCATCGTTTTTACGAACGTTACGGCGGTAAAACTATTGTAATCGCCCGATTCATACCAATCATCCGCACCTTCGCGCCGTTTGTAGCCGGCATTGGGGCAATGAACTATGCGAGGTTCATAGTTTACAACATCGCCGGCGGGGTGGCCTGGGTGGGGCTGTTCGTTTCTCTCGGATATTGGTTTGGCAATCTAGATTGGGTAAAAACCAGATTTCATTGGGTCATCCTGGCGATCATCATCATCTCGGTGCTGCCGATGGTGATGGAATACCTGCGTTCGCGCCGGGAAAAGCAGGGATGCAATACGGAAAAGAACTCTTGAATCGTCACAGTTTCTTTGGAGGTGAAAAAATGAACGCCCGCGTTGGTTTTTTCAAATCGGCGATTGCGAGTATTTTGGCAATCGCGGCCGCGATGCACTGCATTTGTGCCTGGAGCGACGAAATAAATCGCGGTGACATGGTTGTCACGCTCTACGATAAAACGCCGGTGAAGGTTGAGGAGCAGGTCCTGGCCACGCT
>JBEKSO010000422.1:0-3938 GCA_049516935.1 Thermoguttaceae bacterium | reverse complement strand
TTTGACCGGGGAAAGATAATTCTATCATGGCCTGCAAAGGCGGCGCAGCCCAAGCCGTTAAGGGCAGGCCTAAGAGTACGGCAAACAAAATTACATATTGCAAATTGCAAATTGCAAATTGCAAATTGTTGCGTTTCATACTACCAGAGTCGTGGAAAATACATCTTATGAAGCCACAATGGGCAGCGATGCGTGGCATTGGTCGGTTGCGCCTTATGGGTATCGAAGAAAAACACCCGCATTAAAGTTTAGCTTAAAGCCCATCCCGATACTGGAACTGGTTTATAAACAGGGATAATAGGGCATCAACGAGTCTAGTGGAATTTGCCCTCACCCTAACCCTCTCCCAGAGGGAGAGGGGACTTGCAGATCATCACTTAATCCAAGCCGGGGGCAAAACCGTGGCGCATGGTGTTTTCGCAGGAGGAGCGGGGTACAACGAAATGGAGGAGATAATCGGCCCCGCCGGCCTTGCCGCCCACTCCGGAAAGCCCGAATCCGCCAAAAGGCTGCCGGCCGACCAAGGCCCCGGTAATGCCGCGATTAAGATACAGATTTCCCACGCGGAATTGCCGCCGGGCGTTTTCGAGGTGCGCCGGTTTGCGGGTAAATACCCCGCCGGTCAATTTATACGACGTGGCATTGGCCAGTTCCAAGGCCTCCGCAAAGCTGCCAACTCGCATTACCGAGAGCACCGGCCCGAATATCTCTTCATTGGCCAGACGATGATGGGGCTTAATACCGGAAAAAATATGCGGCCCGATATACGGTTTGCCCACGCGCTCGGCCAGACCGGCGGGCACGTCGCTGGCCAATTCCAGTTTTCCTTCGCTCAAGCCGATCTCGATGTACCGGCGAATCTTGGCCGCGGCATTTTCGTCGATTAGCGGACCAATATCCACGCCCGAATCGGCCGGATCGCCGATCACCAGCGTACGGGTCGATTCCACGAGGCGATTGAGAAACTTGTCGTGCACGCCATCCAGCACGATGACGCGGCTGCACGCCGAACATTTTTGGCCGCAGTATCCAAATGCCGATTGGCGGACGCCGAGCACGGCTTCGTCCAGATCGGCCGATTCGTCGACGATGATGGCATTCTTGCCGCCCATCTCGCAAACGACTTTCTTTACGAAGGGCTGATTATCGGGCGTATCGTATGCTGTGCGGAGGATGCCGAGCCCAACCTCTTTCGATCCGGTAAAGGCAATCAGTGAAACTCGCGGATTGCGGACGAGGATATCGCCGATCTCGCGTCCAACGCCGGGCAGGAAATGCAAAACATCGGCCGGCACGCCCGAGAGCCAGAGAATTTCGCACATTATTTGGGCGATAGCCCGGGTTTGAGTGGACGGCTTCACCAGGGCCGTATTTCCCACGGCCAGGGCCGCCGCGGTCATGCCCATACAAATGGACAAGGGAAAATTCCAAGGACTGATAACCGAGGTCACACCGCGTGGTTGATACCACTGGTAGTTCAACTCGCCGACAAAGAGTCCCAGGCGTTGGGGCCGAAACAGCTCGATGGCGGAGCGGGCGTAATATTCGCAAAAGTCGATGGCCTCGCAGACGTCGGCGTCTGCTTCGCGCCATGGTTTGCCGGCCTCGCGGATCATGATCGCGGCCGCTTCATCGCGGCGCTCGCGCAATAGCCCGCCTGCTTTAATGATTATCTTCGAGCGTTCGATTGCATCCATATCGCGCCAGGCGGGAAAGGCCGCGGCGGCCTTGGCAATGGCTTGCCGGGCGTTTTCGGCGTCTGCCGCGGGTATGACCGCCGGCGCCTTAACCGAGGCCACTGCACGCAAGAATGTCTCGCGCTGGTTGGCTTGTGAAAAATCGTGCAGGGGCTCGTTGATCATGGGCAGGCCGCCGCCCAGCCCTTCCACAGCCGGAGAAATTTTGTGCCGCTTTGCAGCACCGACGCCGGTAGTGGCTGGAGCGCAAGCAGCCGCCTTCATCTTATGCGGCGATGCCAGCAGCACGTCGTCGGACACTTCATCGGAAAATCCGGCGCGGAGCCACGATTGGTTGGACGTATTTTCCAGCAGTCTTCGCACGAAATAGGCCATGCCGGGAATCATTTGTCCGACCGGCACATATTCGCGGATACGCAGACCGCGACTGACCAACGCCGCTTGAAGCTGATCGGCCATGCCGTGGAGTTGTTGCACTTCCAGGGCCGAGTCGGGCAAACCGTGTTTTTCCAGCAGGGCCAGGCAGTAGGCGATCGAGCGGATGTTGTGCGAACCAGGGGCCAGCTTCACGCCGCCTTGACCGGCGCGCCGCGGCATGGCATTCATGAACAGCTCGGCCATACGTTCGAAAGAGGCGTCGGTTTCATGTTTGGCGGTCCAAACGGGCACGGGCCAGACCATTTTCTCGGCGTTAATGACTTCGTAATCCCAATAAGCCCCTTTAATCAGCCGGACGGTGACTTGCCGACCAGTGCGCTGTGCCCAGGCGATGATGCGTTGGGCATCCTCCATTCCACTGCGGAGATAAGATTGCATAGCCAAACCGGCCGGAAAATCAATCGCCTCGCAGCATTGCTCGAACAACGAGAGCGTGAGATCCTTAAGGGCGGCTTGTTCCATGTCGAAATTCACCAGCACGCCGTTCCGCGCCGCCGCTACGAGTATCGGTTTTAACGCTTCGGATAATGCCAAGATTGAGCCTTTGAAATCGACGGCGTCGGTCCGGGCCGAGAGCGAGCTGATTTTGATGGAGACGTTGGTGCGGGGAACGGGGCCGATGTGATCGGTTTCCAATTTTGGATTGGCGGGCCATTTAGCGACCGTGGCGGGCAATTTTTCCGCCAAGTCGAGATAGCGATCCTGATATGCCCGGGCTTCGGCGTGGCTGACGCAGGCTTCGCCCAGCAAATCGACGCTAAAGCCGATGCCCTGTTTCCAAAGTTTTTCCAGGGCTGGCAGGGCGTCGGCGGCATCTATTCCGGCGATGAAATTTCTGGCCATGGCGGTAATGCGGCCGGCAACGGTTTTGGCAAAAAGCCCCTTGGCCAGCCTGCCTGCCTTTAAGCCCAGCTCCAACACCGGCGGCAGGGTCACCTCAGGCTGCGATAGATAATCGACCAGATAATCGTGGACCATCTCCGGCGTATCGAGCATGGGGAAAACGTCGATGAAACGGAACAATTGCATTTTAAAGGCCGGATCCTTCATGGCCCAATTCATGAGTTGGTCGAACCAGAACTTGGCGGAAAAAAGCCCGGGCTTGTACTGCCTGGCCGGCCCTAATAATTCGCGGCCGATTTCCAGCGTTCTACGCTCTACGTCGGAAGAGGGCGCGGATGTTGTAAGGGGCGTTGCCGGCGGCGCGTCGTCGCGAGCGCCGCGTTTGCCGCGGATGTTCCATTTCATACCATCATTCCCTGGAAATAATGAACGTTCCGATCCAATATTTTTAATCTTTTCCAGAAGACTTTAATAGCCATGTGTTGGAGAATCTTGCCCTACACTGTATTATATGTAAAAATCAATGATCAAATGGATGGATCTATTTGCCTTTTGACGTGTTGGGTCTCGTGCAGGCGTGAGAAAGGAACAGAACAATGGACGAGAATTGGGACGAGGAGGAGGAATTTGAGCCGGAGTCCAAGTTCAAACTGCCGCAATATTCCCTGCGCACGCTGATGATCGTGGTAACAGCAACGGTGGTTTTCTTCAGTCTTGTCGCCTGGTGGGGGCTTTATCCGGTCGTGTTTATTCTAGCCGACGCCCTGGGAGTGTTTTTGGGATTGTTATTATGCTCGACCATCGGACTGGGATTTAATTTCGATGATCTGCGTTGGGATATCGCCAAGTGTTTCATCGTAGCATTTGTTACGTTCGCGCCTTTTTATATTCTGCCTTACTTTTTGTCTTTATTGAATATGCCTTTTCTTTCAGGCGCCATATATCTTTTTACACCCGTAT
>JBEKSO010000421.1:0-3942 GCA_049516935.1 Thermoguttaceae bacterium | reverse complement strand
ACAATTCATCCTTGAACGCATGGCTTCCTCCGTGTAATGATTCGTTGACACAAATCATTTACACAAGGAGCCTTGCGTTCACCTATAGCATTTCACCTAAACTTGGAACTACTGTCATCCTTCATCCTTATTGCTCTCCGTGTTCTCCGTGCCTCCGTGTTGTAATTTATGTGTTATTTTTCCGCCGCGCGAAATACGGCGGGAAATTTGCCATCGCCGGCGTCATCTTCGGCGGGGACGGCGTCGAGCAGGCGGCGGATGATATCGTCGGGCTTGATTCCCTCGGCCTCGGCGTTGAAATTAGTCATAATGCGGTGGCGCAGGACCGGGAAGGCGACCGTGCGGATGTCGTCCATCCCAGCATAAAATCGGCCGTTTAATACAGCCCGGGCCTTTGCCCCCAGCACCATGTACTGGCTGGCCCGCGGACCTGCGCCCCAGCTAACGTAATCGCGGATGAAATCGGGGGCCTCGCCTTTGTGCGGGCGGGTGAGCCGAGCAAGTTTCAAGGCGTAGCGGACCACGTGGTCGGCGGCCGGCACGCGGCGGACGATTTTTTGCAGTTCCAGGATGCGCGGGCCGGTGAGCGTGGGCGTGACCGTGGCGGTAATGTCGGCGGTGGTCCGCTTGACGATGTCGAATTCCTCCTCGGCGCCGGGATAATCGACGAAGGTATTGAACATGAACCGATCGAGTTGGGCCTCGGGCAGCGGATAGGTTCCCTCCTGCTCGATGGGATTTTGCGTGGCCAGCACGAAAAACGGCTGATCGAGCGGGTGGCGTTTGCCGCCGATGGTGATTTGATATTCCTGCATGGCTTCCAAGAGCGCGGCCTGGGTTTTGGGCGGGGTGCGATTGATTTCGTCGGCCAGGATCACGTTGCCGAAGATCGGCCCCTGCAAGAACCGCAGTTCCCGGACGCCCGAGAGTTTGTCTTCCTGGATGACTTCGGTGCCGGTGATGTCGGAAGGCATGAGGTCGGGCGTGAATTGAATGCGGCGGAACTCCAGCGACAATGCGCCGGCCAGGGTGCGGATCAAAAGCGTCTTGGCCAGGCCGGGCACGCCCACCAGCAGGCAGTGGCCGCGGGCGAACATGGCCACCAGCAGTTCTTCGATCACTTGCTGCTGCCCTACAATCACCCTGGCGAGTTGCTGGGTAATCAAGCGGTATGCCTCGTTCAGTTCCGCAACGGCTTGGACGTCGTCTTGAGTGTTCATGGGAAAAATAGCTAAAGGTTATAGGATATAGATTATCGGTTTGTAACTTTCGCGTTTTTGTAATTATTTTTTATTGCAAATTGTAAATTGCAAATTGCAAATTTCAAATTGAACAGTGAATGCGACATAGTTTAATTGTCATTTTGCCTTTGCTATCTCTTGTTGTTTTTCCCGGGGAGGATTAGCCGTTTTGCCCAGGGCGATAAGTTCCTTATCGGTTGCTATGAGCAGCCCGAGATTGGTCGCCAGGAGGTTGCCGCCCCGGGCGTCGCGGGGCAATAGATCGATTGATTTACGGGGCTGGGCGGTTTTCAGATCGAATACTAAAATCTGTTCGCGGGTGGGCCAGAGTATAAATCCGCCGGCAATTATGCCGCGGCCGAAGCCGGGTTTATCGTTGCCCTCGGGCCAGATGTGTTTGATCTGTCCGCGGTCTTCGTCTTTCAGGCCGATCCAATACAGTTTATTTCCGCCGGCAATAAGGTGATCATCCGTGGCGCCCAGCAGATCGAGTGCATCTTCCGTTTGCTCGCCGGTTTGCCAAAGGATCATACCGCTTTGGGCGTCAAAGGCGAAAATTCGGGGACTGTCGGCGGGGGCGACATAAAGAGTGCCCTGATGATACAGGCATGGATTCAAGTCGCGCTGCCAATGCGATGCGAGCGAAGCCAGGTCGCCGTGTCGGCGGCGAGGATATAGGCTGACCCATCGCAGGCGGCCGTCGTCGATATTTATCGCCGCCACCGCGCCCAGGTTGGTGTTAAAGTAAATCGAATCGCCCGCCAGGGTAAGCAGGTCGTGGGTTAGCTGGAGCATTATGCCTCTGGCGGGCGTTTCGGCGCTTGCCACGAATTGCCGCCAGCGGAGGCGGCCCGATTGGGCGTCGAAACAGGCAGCGTAAACGCGGGGGCGGATGTCGATGCGCCGCATGGCCACGTACACGCCTGCGGTATCGGCCAGGGGCGAACCGTCGAAGGCCCAGCCTTCTTCCGGGGCGATTTTCCACAATAATCGGCCTTCGGCGGCCAGGTCCAGACAGACCAGATAGCCCGGCCGAATATCCGCGGATTGGCCTTGCGGCAGGCCGGTAACTCCCGAGCCCATAAGGGCGTAGAGTTTATCGCCGAAAACGGTCAAGGTAAACCGCGGCGTGCCCAGTGTGCCAGACGGCCCTTTAATATCGGCGGCTCTGCTGGACAAGCCAGCAGTGGCACCCTCGCTGAAAATAACCGGAGAAGTATGGCCCCAGGCCGGTTTGCCGGTGCTTAAACGAAGGGCCAAAATTTCCCGGGCCGTGTTCACGAGCAACAGATCGCCGACAATAGCGGGATGATAACTCAGCGGAAGATGGGCGGCTCGATTGGCTTGCCCAACCGTGATTTCCGCACTGCTGGACAAGCCAGCAGTGGCAGCCAATGAAAATTGCGCCGAAACCGGTGGCAGCGGCAGGCGCCAAGCCACGCCGCCGACGTCGGATTTTTGCGGGTATGCGGCGTTTCGCGCAGGCGATCCGGCAAAGGTCGGCCAGTCGAAATTTTGCGGCGGGACAGGCCAGGATGAGCTTTCCGACAACAGTGCGCCCAGGGCCTCGGCATAATTTACTTCCAGCCCGCCCAGCCGTCCGCGGGCTTCGCCGTGCATGCGGGTGAACTGGTCGAGTTCTTCGCGGGCCTTGGCCGGGGAACCCTCCAAGATCGACGCCAGCACCAGCCGGGCCCGAACGGCGGCCAGGTCGATATCACTGTCCGGATATCCGGACCATGTCGAAGGTTGCCCGGCAGGCGGCGGATGGGGAATGATTCGTTCCCAATACCAGCGTGCCGCCGTGTAATCGCCCGACTCCAAGGCCATGTCGCCCAGTGCCAAAAGGGCGTCGTCGCCCCAACTGCCGGCAAAGGCCTGATCGACGACTTTTCTGAGCAAGCGGGGATCGTGATTGGCAACGCCGTCCTCGTACCATTTGCGCGCCCCGGGATCGACGCGGGAGCGATAGAGCTTTAAGGCTTCCGGCGGCAGCGAAGCGAGTTGCATTTGACAATACTCGCGGAGTCCGACAAAACGATTTTCGGTCACGCCCAGCAATTTACCTTCGGAGTTTTCCATTAACCGGCAGAGCGTTTCCACAGCCTCGTCCCATTTTCTGTCGGCCAGGAAGGCTTTTACCCGCTCCAATTGGGCCGGCACTGTGCCCTCGGCCCGGTCAAGCTCGACGCCGTCGGCCAGATCGAACTGGGCGCCGGGCGCGGGCATGATGAACTGGGCCCTGGCTAATTGGCAAAAAACAGCCGTAATTGCCACAAAGAGCAGGCTTGCGGGGTTCAGGGTTCGGGGTTCAGGGTTCAGCATTTGATTGATATAAGTGTGAGTATAAACACATTTAGCCCCGGGTGAATACACCCGGGGCAAAGCAAGGTATTTCGTTTATGGCCGGCTATTGAGATGGAGCTAAATTGTCTGGGATATTAATCAACTCCTTGCGAATTCCCACCGGCGGCTGTTAGCCGCCGGCTATTGCGCGTGACATTAGTATTCTGGTACACAATCAATATTAATTGATACAAAAATAAACCGATGATTGATATAATCATTTTTCGAATTCTGAACCCTGAACCCCGAACCCTGAACCCTCTTTGCTTAATGAGCGAACATAATTTACGACGTGCCAGACGTCCTCAGGCGAGAGTGCGCCATTTCGGCCCGGGGCCGGACCTGCGGCGGGCAT
>JBEKSO010000420.1:0-3961 GCA_049516935.1 Thermoguttaceae bacterium | reverse complement strand
AGCTTGTCGGGATTCATCGCCAGGCACATGCTGCATCCGGCCTCGCGCCATTCCATGCCCGCCTGTTGGAAAATATTGTGCAGACCCTCGGCCTCGGCCTGTTTTTTCACCAGACCGCTGCCTGGCACGACCATGGCCTTTACGCCGCTGGCGACTTTATGCCCGCGAACCACGGCCGCCGCGGCACGCAGGTCTTCCAGCCGGCCGTTGGTGCACGAACCGATAAACACCTGGTCGATTTTGATCGACGCGATCGGTGTGCCGGGTTTGAGATCCATGTATTCCAGCGCCTTGGCCACGCCGATCTGTTCGGTCGGATCGGCGATGTCGTTCGGGTCGGGGACCTTGCCGCCGATGTCGGTCACTTGTCCCGGATTCGTCCCCCATGTCACCTGCGGTTGAATGTCCTGCGATTGGAACGTTTCCTGGCGATCGCACTTTGCCCCAGGGTCGCCGGGCAGTTTCTTCCATTGCGCCACGGCCGCGTCAAAATCCTTGGGAGCAAACGACCGGCCGCGGAGATAATTGAAAGTGGTTTGATCGGGCGCGATCAGCCCTGCCCTGGCCCCGGCCTCGATCGACATGTTGCACACCGTCATCCGCTCTTCCATGGTCAATGCGCGGATCGCCTCGCCCGTATATTCGATGCAATAACCCATCCCGCCGCTGGCTGAAATGCTCCCGATGATGTAAAGGATGATGTCCTTGGCGGTCACGCCAAAGGGCAACCGGCCGTCAACGCGAATTTCCAGCGTCTTGGGCTTGTGCTGCAACAGCGTTTGCGTGGCCAGCACGTGCTCGACCTCGCTGGTGCCGATCCCGAACGCCAAGGCCCCCAGCGCGCCGTGCGTGGCGGTGTGGCTGTCGCCGCATACGATGGTCATGCCCGGCTGGGTGTAGCCCAACTCCGGCCCGATCACGTGCACGATGCCCTGGTGTTTGTCGTTCAGGTCGTAAAGCCGAATGCCAAACTCCCGGCAATTCGTCCGCAGGGTGTCGATTTGCTGTTTGGAAACCTGATCGACGATGGGCAAGGAACGATCGGTCGTGGGCACGTTGTGATCGGCGGTGGCGATTGTCCGCTCCGGTCGCCGCACCTTGCGCCCGGCCAAGCGCAGGCCTTCGAAGGCCTGGGGACTGGTCACCTCGTGGACCAGTTGCAGGTCGATGTATAGTATCGTTTGTTTCCCCGGCTCGGCGTGGACTACGTGGTTGTCCCAGATTTTTTCGAACATCGTGCGGGGTTTGGCTGATTGGCTCATATATTTAGATATAAGTGTTTGAATAAAGTTAGTTTAGCCCGGGAGCTTGCTCCCAGATTTTTCAATGTTCCGTACGACTTTTTTAACTGACTATCAACAACCGAGTATATCTCCCAGTAAGTTATTGCCGTTGATAAATAAGCCGCTTGCGGCTTCGCGATGAACAATCACCGACAATTATCTCCTGGATGACGTAAAAGGTCTAAACTTCGTGAAAATGAAGCATCATTACCTAAAGACTCATTATACTACACTTTGGTTCATGTAGTATAAGCAATTAGCAACGGCATAAGCGGTTAGTGGAATGTTAATCTTCCAACTTGCGAATGCCTGCCCCCTTACCAATTCTACGCCGCTTTCCAACGAATGGCCTTGGCGGCCCATTGTTCGACTTCACGGGTGGATACCGCCAGCAAGGTGTTTTTACCCCCCGGCAGCCTCTGCTCCACGAAAATCCGCGATTGGGCGTGCAACAATCGAGGTACGAAGTACCATACCCGGCTAAGCCGGTCGGCTTCGGCCTGTGAAGAGACTACCAGCAGATCGACTTGTCCCAGTTCGTTGGCCGCACGGGCAAGATTTCTTAAAGGATCGCCGGGGATGAGTTTTATTTTTGCACCGCTGCGTGTTAATACGCGATGGGCGGCGATCAGCGACAATCCCGGACCGTCAGTTTCGCCGCGGTCTTCGAAATTGTCCATGCCTACGAATTGGATATCGGATCGGGCGGTGAAGCGAGCGGCCGCATCTATCATGCGCAATGCACGCCTCCCGTCCGCGATACCCAGTTCTAGAATCCGATATGACCTTTTTTGGACGATTGCCCGATAGATTACCCGATCGGATGCCGGGCGAGATAAACATGAAAGATAGAAAATCCTCCAGCGGCTGGTTGGCGTCAATTTAACCCTCCCTGGAAATGGCATTAGATGTTTCAACCGCAGGACAGGCATTCTTGTCTGTATTTCTCCTGCCGGACAAGAATGAGCCAGAAAAAAATGTCCAGACTCCTGATTTGGCTGGTTTATTCTGTTACGACTCCTACGTACTTTTCGACCGGCCGATGAACCTTAATTCAGCCTAAATAAAGCGTCGATGTTGGAACAGTGGAAACACCGGATAATCCCATTTTATAAGTAATAATTCATCCAAATTACCCTTCAGTAAGATTTTACAATTAAATACTTATGGGGGGAACGATAATAATTGATATTCTCCTCCTTAATAATTGGTATAATGCAACATCAGGATGATGATTAACTTCATAAATACTTGTTTCTTTCCTCAATCGAATTTACAATTTTTAGAAGGTAGGGCTTTTGTTAAACTGTTCGCTTAGTCCCTATTTCCCCTAAATGGATTGGTCGGGGATTGGTTTTGCGGGGCTTAATTGACAAGGATTGAAAGCGTGGCACTATCTGAAATCGACCGTAATCTGCTGGAACGCTGCCTGCAACAGAAGCCCAGGGCCTGGGAGGATTTTGTCGATCGTTTCATGGGACTGATGATTCACGTGGTCAACCATACGGCCCAGTCCCGGGGCTTGCAATTGACTCCCGAAGACCGCGACGATCTATGCGCGAGCGTTTTTCTAGTGATAGTCGAAAATGATCTCGCCGTTTTGCGCAATTTCCGCCGTCAATGCAGTTTAGCCACATATTTAACCGTGGTCGTGCGGCGTATCGTTGTTCGCGAGTTGCAGGCCCGCAAACCCGCCGAGCACCTACCTATCTCGACGGAAGAGATCTACGCCCTTTCTTCCAATTATCCCTACCCCAGCGTTGAACAGCGCGTCATGGATGAAGAAGAGATCGCTCGCATGCTAAGCTCGCTGAAGGGCATCGAGGCCGAGGTGGTGCGGATGTTTCACCTGGAGGGAAAAACCTACCAGGAAATCAGCATGCAGATCGGCATGGCCGAGAACAGCATCGGGCCGATCCTCAGCCGCGCCCGCGACAAGCTTCGCCACGCCGGCGTCAATCACGTAATAAAATAATGTAACCAAAATGACGCGCGCCACGACCAGCCTTCGGTTGGCGCCCTGCTTGCAAGCAGTAATGACGCGTGCCACTGCTTGCTTGCAAGCAGTGCTGTTGGAATCGCCGGAAAAACACTGCTTCTTCGCAAGCCCTGTTCAATTTGCAATTTGAAATTTGCAATTGTCAATTTGCAATACAAAAATGCGGACAAATTGCTCAAGAAAATTTATCCCCCGCACTCTCTGCGCCATGCCTCACGATCCACTGCCAGGCGGCTGGCAATGCGAATGGCTTCGATCATGCTGCCGGTTTCCGCGCGCCGCTTCCAGGCGATGTCGAAGGCCGTGCCATGCGCCACGCTGGTCCGTATGATGGGCAGCCCCAAAGTGATATTCACAGCCCGGTGCATTCCCAATAATTTCAGGGCAATGTGCCCCTGGTCGTGGAACATGGCTACTACCGCGTCGTAATGTCCGTCTCGCGCCCGAACCATAAGCGTATCGGTGGGCAGTGGGCCTTCCAATTGCAGCCCTTCGCTTATGCCGCGCTCTACCGCGGGCCGAATAATCCTCCGCTCTTCATCGCCGAACAGTCCGCCTTCGCCGGCGTGAGGATTCAGCGCGCAAACCCCGATTCGCGGCCGATTTTCCCCGGAAACCCCTTTCCCGCCCTTGTGTGCATGCCCCT
This sequence comes from Thermoguttaceae bacterium, assembly GCA_049516935.1. Classification (GTDB taxonomy): domain Bacteria; phylum Planctomycetota; class Planctomycetia; order Pirellulales; family Thermoguttaceae; genus JBEKIK01. The sequence goes on along the minus strand of JBEKSO010000420.1, from coordinate 33 downwards.
GATTTGCTTGCGGCGCATTTTCGGCACCGGCCG
>JBEKSO010000419.1:0-3970 GCA_049516935.1 Thermoguttaceae bacterium | reverse complement strand
GGTTTCGAGCACTTCGGCGGCGGAGGCAAAGGCTTGGGAATAATCCGTGCGATTGATGTACTTGTGCACGAATTGCTCCAACTTCACGGCCGTTTGCCAAGGATCAGTTTCATCGCCGGCAGCTTCCTTGGCCAAGGCGATAATCTTCGGATTATCGCTTTGGATCCAATTGTTCGGCTCGCGATCGGCGGCGGTGGGCGGATCGGCCGGGACATCGGAATTGCCCGGTTGATTAGGCCTTAAGGCATACACCGTCACTTCCGCCGTATTGGCATCCAGCGATTTTACCTTTTGCGTCGATCCGGAAACAAAAACGGCCGCCGGGTCGCCGCCCGTAAGATGCACGCGGTATACGGCCCGCTGCGTGTCGTGGGCGCCGGGCAATGGTTTTTCCAGCTTGACGATCGTCGTGAGCCCGACGTCGAACCGCGCGGTTTCCGATTTTTCCAGGGCTTCGTCCTTGGCGACGCGGAAGGTCTCCATAGCCATTGCCTGGCTGTGGGTTTTAAGCTTTTCGCCCGCATGATCGGTCCACAGGGTTTGCTCCAACCTGTTTCCGTCTGGGAAGATTGCCACCGAGTCGATGTGGAGCAACTCGTAAGTGCCGTGCAAAAGAGGCGTTTGTTCCCAATCGCGGGCGACCATCTCGAATGTGGCCAACTGGTTGAATCCGTCGATAATGATATGCAAAGTGCGCTCTTCGCCGGGCTGCATCGGTTTGCGAAGGAGCGATTGCTCGACGGCGAAAAATCCCCCGTACTGCGGCGACCAATCGATGACGCTGGGTACTTTTTTGCCCGGCGACGCGGTTTCCATGTGCAGGCGATTGCCCACCACCACGCCGGTGATAACAAGCGGCGCTGTGCCCATTTGCATCTCGCTTTTAAACCGCAGCAGCCGGCCATCGGGCGTTTCGATGCTGGTCGAGCGGAACTGCTGTTTCGTCTCTTCGCCGTTTCGATTGATGGCTATATGCATATCGCCCTCGATCCGCAAGGCCGGTTTGCCCGCCTCCGAAGTCCGATAGTAAGCAGTTTGCACATAACCCACACGAACGCCTTGGACGAAACACAACTCCCAATCTTCCCGGTCCAGCGTATCGGCCGATTTGACCGCGGTATTTGGCGTGGAAAGGGAACCCTCCGGAGCGGATTTTGAAGGGGAACATCCGCAAAAAACCAGCAAAATGCAGACCCCGGCAAAAGCGGCGGTTTTTGACGCGGCAAACAGTAAAAATGAATGTGTAAAAAATGAATTTTTATTAAACATAGGGAAATATCCTATCTTTGGCGATCGTTATCCACGCTAAATGCTCACTTTACTTTCTATTGTAAGTTTAACGATTGAACGTCCCGGCGGCTACTACTGCCAAACTCTCCGCGAACCGAAGAACTGCACTCCAAAGTGCTTTAATCCGCCTGTAGAAAGGCCCAAACAACCGACCGTGCGTTTTTCTGATGCTAAACTTCCCTATCGAGTCGTGCATTGTTGTTGATCGTTGTTTTACATTTTACTACATGAGGCGATGTGTAAACACAAGCTCGGCCGGTTATGGCGTAGGTGCGGATTGTTCAGCCTGTAGCATACCTGGTTCCCGAGCAGTTTGTTCCGCATGCGGACGATTACTTCAATGCCGTTAAGCGTAACCTACTGTTCAACAGAGGGCTCCCAGTTGCGGTTCGACCAATCCCCTAGAACAAGCATCACCGAATATCGAAGCAGAGAGCATTCATGGGATTTTTAAAAAGATTTTTCCGCAATGTTTTCCGCGAAGGCGCAATGCCCGTAGGCACCAGCAGCTTCGAACACCTCAGCGAAGAGGAGTTGGAAGCTCACTTGGGAGTGTCCAAGTACGGCAACTATTCGTTGACCGATGCCGTGCGTCCGTCGTACGATCTTCAGGTCGTGCCTGCCGAAGGCTACCGCCACGACTCCTATCACGACGAGCAGAATCGCGCCAACGTGCCGGTGTTGATGATCGCCGTTTCCAGTGAAAAACTATTCGATGTGTTTTTGGATCTTTTGGATCCGCTGGGATTTACCGTCGACGCCGTGCTGGAGACCAGCCACAACCACGATAGCAACGGCCACAGCGACTTGTATCGCGAACACATCGATCTGCCCGTGCTGAAAAGCATCCTCTGGGAATACGAAGACCTGCTTAAAAACGACGGATGCACGGGCCTGGCCGTGCTTAACCCCGGTATCCCCCAAGAGATACAATTCGACGAGCACAAGCTGCTTATAGTTTACGGGGAGAATTTGGGCGAGTTTGAAGAGATTCTGCAAAATAACGGCATTAAGTGCAACGATCAGATGAAATTCATCACCGAGGCCGAGCACGTCCACTCCTCCAGCGACGCCTTCGCCCGCCAGTTCGAGGAACTCAAAACCCGGCTAGGCATGGATTGCGCGTACGTGTAAAATGGTCGGAGATAAGCGGGCGGCGGGCAGTGCAAAACCGCTAGCCGTATATCTCTCCGCCTTCCACCCGCCTTAGTTATTCATCCAGTCCGCTCGAAGTTATGCTCTTCAAAACCCTATTGGAAAATGGGGGCTTGTGGTGGTAAAATCTCGGCTGGCGGCCGGTCAGCCGCCCATCCGCTCGACTATTTCAACCGCATGAAAGGAAAGGAACCGAATCATGCAACGTCTGCTTTTTAGTCTCGCCGTAGTCTTTCCCCTGGCCTGCCTCGCCTTCCCTGCCGATCTGAAGGCGCAAGACGCCTCCGCCGACCATTACAAACGCGGCTTGGACTGGTACAACAAAGGCGAGGACGACAAAGCCATTGCCGAATTCAACCAGGCCCTGATACTGAATCCCGATAATTTACAACCCTACATCTTTCGCAGTTTGGCATGGCAGCGCAAACACGATTACGATAAGGCCATCGCCGATCTCAACCAAATCCTGCAGCGCAAGCCCGATTTTGCCTTAATCTATGGCATGCGCGGGATGGTCTGGCAGGACAAAGGCGATGCGGACAAGGCGCTGGCCGATTACAATCGGGCCTTGCAACTCGATCCTAAAGTCATGCTCGTCAATTCCAAGCGGGCCGCGATCTGGTTTTTCAAAGGCGAGTACGACAAGGCCATTGAGGACTGTAATCAAGCCATAATCCTGGATCGCAATAATGTCGAAGCCTACGGAGGCCGCGGTCAAGCCTGGGATGCAAAAGGCCAGCACGATAAGGCCATCGCGGACTACAGCCAGGTTCTGCGCATCGACCCCGATAACATCAAAGCTTACCGCCTGCGCGGCCATGCCTGGGATGCAAAAGGCGAATACGACAAGGCCATTGAGGACTACAACCAGGTTCTGCGCATCAATCCCAATGACGTCGAAGCTTACCGCCTGCGCGGTGTAGCCTGGTTTTACAAAGGCGAGTACGACAAGACTCTGGCCGACTGCAACCAAATGCTTGAAATTGATCCCGATTACGCCCCCGCCTACCTGTGCCGGTTCCTTGTATGGAACAGGAAGGGAGAATACGACAAGGCCGTTGCCGACGCCAACGAGGTCATTAAGCTGGATCCCAAAAATGCCCTTGTATACCGACACCTCGCCTGGCTGCAAGCGACTTGTCCCGACGAAAAATTCCGTGATGCGAAAAAATCTTACGAAAACGCCAACAAGGCCTATCAACTGAATTACGGGAAAGACTGGATTTTTATCGACGCGCTCGCCGCGGCATACGCCGAAAACAAGGATTTTGAAACCGCCCGGGAATGGGCGGCCAAGGCCCTTAAAATGGCCGAGACCGACAAGACCGCAACGGAAAAAGATAAAAAAGACCTAGGCGCCCGGTTGGAACTTTACAAGCAAAATAAACCCTTCCGCGAGGAACTTAAGTCGAAGTAGTGGACGGTGGGCGTCAAAGTATTTTATGTATAGCCGTGACCATTGGTCGCGCACATAATAGGGTAAAATAATCGATGTTTCCATAACCTCGGCCAATGGTCGCGGCTT
>JBEKSO010000418.1:0-3984 GCA_049516935.1 Thermoguttaceae bacterium | reverse complement strand
AGCGAAAAGATCCTCGATCCGTCCTTCAGCGGCAGTATATAACCCGTTCCAAACCAGGCTACGGCCGCCGCCATGGCGCTGGTCACGAATCCCAAAAGCGCCGGGTGGCGGCGGTCAAGGAACAGATCCTGAAATAAATCCCGGCTTACGGATATATTTAGATGCGTACCCCAGGATATGCTTGGATCCTGGGCATCTACGTTTTGCGCCGAAAGAGTGTATCGAGCGCCTTCGCCGGTTTCTTCGGCGCGGCGGCGGGCTTCTTCGGCCACATATAAGCTGCTATAACATTGCAAGGCATAATCGAACGGCGAAAGAACCTCGGCCGTGCAACCTTCCCAGTGCGACATGTCGGCGTAAAAACATTGCCCGTTAGACATCCAGTGTCGCAGGCAATCGGTCGAATGGCACGAGTTGTAGCCGCCATAGTATCCGCTATTGTACCCGCCGTAATGCCCGCCGGCATAATAATTCGAGCCGTTCGACCATTTATGATGCGTCCAAGGCCGATGCCCGTATGGTTCGAAGGCCGCGCCTGCGTGCTTCAGCAGTTCTTGCACTACTTCCCATTGTTGCAGGGGTTGGCCGTCGGCATTTACGCCGGCTGTCATAAGTTCGGCGTCTCGGCCGATGTATTTTTTTATAACCATAAAATTTGTTCCTCCCTCGCATGAAATAACGTTTACGTTTTTAACCGGCTGCCGCACGTATAAAATGATGTACCTCCACTTCGTTGAGCGGCGCCAATTCGGTGCGGAGCACGGGGATCCGCAGGTGTAGTTGCTGCTGGAGCATGTGCCGGTCGGCGTCGAGTTGTTGGGCCACGGAGTAGGCCTCTTTCAACAGGCAATCGGCGACGTCTTCGAATCCCACCGCGGCCGGTCCCGCCTGGCGCAGGGCCCTGGCGGCCGCCGCGCGCTGGGCCTGGTTCATGGCGTTCATGTAGTGAGCGCCGGCAAGGATCTCGCCGGCCGTCACGTCCGCCATTTGCCGCCCTTCAGTGGCATAACGCAGAACAGGTCGCGGAAAAATCTGTGCCACGGCCGGTCTGATAATCTGCGAGTGCACTATGTGCTCGGAGACGCCGCGGCGAATATTGCCGTCGATATACCAAGGGAGGCCGCGGCTGCGGGCATAGATCTGCATGATGTCGGCGGCATCGTCGGGGTTGTAATCGGGCATCTCCAGTATCAGGTCGCCCATCCGGCCCGGACGTTTCAGCGCGGGATCGACCATATCCGGACGATTTGTCAGACCCCACCAAAGCACGTAAACGGGCGGCCCATCCGCCGCCTGAAGCGGCTTTACGCCGTCGATGAGCGCCAACAAAGCCTGCACTGCGTCGTTTTGGGCGGAAGAACTGCAACCCTGCGTATCGTTTCCGCCCGTTCGCCGACCCAGCGATTCGACTTCGTCGAAAAGCGATATAATAATTAACGGCCGATCTCGAGGCTGGTCCATTCGGGCGCGGATCGTACCGCCAAGCTCCTCGCGCACAAGGCGCGCGTCTTCTCCGTGCCACATCGACTTGAGAGCGTTGGGTTCGATGTTGTACAGCACGACGTCAAAATCTTTTCGCCGGCCAAGCTCCCACAACCACCGCAACATCGCGCGGTCTAGCGCGGTTTTACCCATCCCGGCCTTATAACTGTACAGCAACATTCCATTTAGAGGTTTCAGATTGAACGTTGAGAAAATATCTTTGCTGACTAATCGCAAGAGCAACTCTTCCATGATGCGGCTGATGATGTCATCCAGGCCCGCCAGATCTTCCAGTCGAGTGGTGAGCTGGGCTATTGGGATTTCATACTTGCTTTCAGTCCGTTCGTTGGGCACGACGTCGATGACCAACCGGGGATTCTCCCGGTGCAAAACCAGCCGGCTGCCGATTTTCAGTTCATGATGGCGCAGTCCCTCCGGCAGGCTGACGACGTCTTCCTCGCGTCCGAACCGGGAAACCGTCACCAGGCCCAAATTTCTATTCAGATAGGATTTGAAAGTCGCGATCTCTCCCTGCGCCCGGGCATAAAGCGATTGGTCCTTTTCCACTCCCACGACGATTAATTCTGTGGGATGAACTTTCACATACTCCCAGGGTTTGAGTTGTTTGAGCATTTCCGGATCGACATCGTCCGCAACCGGCACTTCCCGTTGCTGACCGTTGATGTTCACCAATGCGCATGGTTTGTTTTCGCCGTCGAGATAAAACCTTTCGAGTTGGTACAATGCGGCCTTGGGGTGAAGCAATTCGTCCAGCAACTTTTTCATTCCTTGCACTGCCTCGGCCGCCCTGAGACAATCGGCTTGCAACTGTTTCTGCTGCAGACGCATTTGGATTATTTCCGTGGCAGCCCGGGTTGGATCGCCCATTACCTCGATAATGCAGCGTTCCATCTCCTCGCGATTTGCCTGCCGCTGGTTGGATGCTTGGGTGGTTGAATTAGCCTGTGCATGTGAACTTCTAGTCTCGTTTTGGGGATTCTCGGGCATATTAATGCTCCTTTGAAATTCTTATTGGAGTTTTGCAAATTGCTCCCCTCGCCCTTTGGGAGAGGGGCAGGGGGTGAGGGCCTTGATGGATCTAACAGGTAAAGTAAGACTTTTTTCATAGAAAAGCCCTCACCCTCACCCTCTCCCGACCAACCTTCGGTCGGTGTCCGGAGAGGGGACTTTGATTTTCCTTTATGCAAAACTCCAGTTCTTGGTTGATACTTCGCCGTTATCCGCACATTTATTGGTTGTTCAATCCTCATATTCCCGCCAATTAAGCGGGTGCATAAGTCCGCCGCACCAGTGATGGACCATTACAACCGGCCGTTGCAATGGAATGCCCGCTTGACGGCCGGCAATGGGCATCAGCGTGGCCTTCGAGGAAAACAGGCTTTCCAGCACTTGGTAATCTTCAGGAGAAACCTGCTCGACGCTAGGCAGCGGGCAGGTGTCTTTGCGGCAGTCAATGCATTTTTCGGACCATCCGTGCGAATGCCATGCCGTGAGCACCGCTTCTCCTTGTCCGCGAACTTGAGCGATCTCGGCGGCGGCCGCCAAAGCCTCGGGACTAAAATGAAATGTCGCCGGACCGCCCAGATGCCGATCATCAGAGAGTCCGACCGCAAGTATGGTTACAATCCGTGTGGTCGCGCCGGGCAGCGGCTCATCGAGTCTGACAATCTTGCCCAGCACGGCGCCTCCGGCCTCATTTGTGCCGGATTTCTCCGTACGATCCACGATGTCGGCTATCATTCGGCTGTTAATTAATACGGGCCGCCGGAGATCCAGCACCCCGGCGCCTAATTTTTTCACACCGTAGTTCTCAAGAGATTGGTAAGCGATTGGAGGCGGCTCCAAAGGCGGCGTTTCCACGACCGTAGTTCGCCCGTGGGGGAGGCCGATAAGCGCGCGATATACCGGCGTATTTTCGCTTATTGTTCCCTGCTGGATCAGCACTTGCCGCACCAATTCGGCAACGCGAACCCAGCGCCCTGCCCCAAAGCGCTGGGTGTAGGCGTGCGGCCCGTGCGAACTTTCCACGGTCACTGTCACCTCTAATTCCCGAACGTAAGGTTGTGTAGCCCAAATTGGTTGGATTTCGGCATGCAATGTTGAATATTCCAGAGGAAGAGCCTCTGAAAGAATTCCGCGAATAAAACTCTCCTCAACCAAATCGGCCAGATCGCCGGTCACGCACCGGCTATGCAAGGGGATGGTTTTGGCTGAAGGTTCTCCAGTCCATGATTCCTGGTAAAAGTCATATTTGCAGTCTAAATTTGCTTTCATGACTTGACCCTGAAGTAATTTGAAATCTGGATAACGTACCTTCGCAAAACCAATCCCCAGCAAACTCATTAAGTAGATGTACTATCCGGCCGAGACCTCCGGCATGACCGTCCACTCCTGTGTATCTTCCACGGGCAGTTCTTCGATATGTAATTTGTTGTCCAAGCGAACTCCGCGCGAGAATGCCATGAAATCCAGATTGTTTTT
>JBEKSO010000417.1:0-3992 GCA_049516935.1 Thermoguttaceae bacterium | reverse complement strand
TGGCAATCCGCTTGATTCCCCGCCGCGTGAGGATCCGGACCTCGTCTCCCACGTGAATACCCAATCCGCGCGCGTACTCCGCAGATATAAGTCCATTATTTTCTCCCAACTCGAAGCGCCCCTCCTCGATCTTATAGTCTCTACCGGCTTCACCCTGCTGGGGATCAATCCCCAGGGCCAGAAGCTTCAACCGTTTGCCTTTGAAATATAATATTGTGGACCGCTCGAGTAGTGGTTCAAGCGTCTCGATGCCTGGAACCCGCTTCAATAAGATTGCATACCTTTCGTCGAAACCGCCGGCCCCTTGTGTCGATATTTCCAGCGTGGCGCGGCCCGCGATGCTCTGGTCCAGGTTCATATAAGCGCGTCTGGTAGATGTGGTCACCGTGGCGACGGAAAGGACGGCCGCCACGCCGATGACCACACTCGCCAGCGTGAGTATTGCACGTCCCGGCCGGCTTTTCCACTGACGGATTGTGAATGTCCAGAGAGTCATTGCCAAAAAATCTCCTAAGGGCTATCCTCGCCCGGCGGCAGTTGAGCATCGGCGAACCGCCCGTCTAAGAGATGCACTATTCGATCGGCATAAGCCGCGATGCCAACATCATGGGTAACCAGTATGACCGATTGCTGTCGCTTTTGTACAATTTTCCGCAATAAATATGCGACTTGCCGGCCATTGTCGCTATCGAGATTTCCGGTGGGCTCGTCCGCAAGCAATATCGAAGGAGCGTTGACCAGGGCTCTGGCAATTGCCACCCGCTGCTGTTCACCGCCCGAGAGTTCGCCGGGCAGGTGATTTCGCCGATGGTCCATGCCGACCCATAATAGGACTTGATCCGCCGTTTGCCGCGATTGGGATGGAGGAATATTGTCGAGAACCAAGGGGACCTGCACATTTTCCCGGGCGGTCAGGAATGGCAGGAGATTGTACGATTGGAAAACGAATCCGATGCGTTTCCTCCTTAATATGGTGCGGCGATCGTCGTCAATGGTTGAGACATCGGCGCCTTCAAAGAATACTTGCCCATCGGTGGGCGCAACCATCCCCCCTAAAACGTGAAGCAATGTGCTCTTGCCGGAACCCGATGGACCCATGATTGCCAGGAATTCACCCCGACTCACTTGCAAATTAATTCCTCGCAAAGCATGTACTTGAGCCATCCCGGCGCCGTACATCATATCCACGTTCCGAGCCTCGAGAATAAGCATCGCTTCGATCTTCAGGCATCGTATGCCAAGTCAATTAGTTTCAAACACATCGTATGCAGCATGATCTTAGGTCCCGAGCAACGCACGAGAGGTCTGAACTTGTCCCAGGCATCGTTGACCATCAGCTTAGCAGTCTCTCGACAAACATCCAGGGCCCCGGAGGCGGTGATTAGCCCTATCCCCTCATCCAAAATATTCGGCCGACGGCGCAGTTCCGGCGAGCAAAGGATGGCTTGCAGCCGCGCGCCGCCGGCCGCATCCAGCAGCCGCAGGGCTTTAGCGATGACAAATGTGAGTTTTCCATTGAGCAAGTCTTCTCCGCAGACCTTCGTCCAACTCGGCGAGCGGCTGAAGTTGTGAATGTCATCTACGATTTGATAGGCCACTCCGAGCATGCGGGCAAAGTCCACGCAGCCGCTGACGATCTCTTGACCGGCATCGGCGATCACGGCTACAAATTCCGCCGCCCCTTTGGCCGCCGACGCCGTCTTGAACTCGTACATTTGCAGTATCTTCGATTCCACGTCGTTGCACAGCAACTGGCGCAATCTCTCGGGAGCCATCCGCCGGGACCAGAAAATGTCGGTGGCCTGGCCGCAGTGCGCCTCGATGCATATCCGTTCCTTGATTTCCAGCCAGCGGTGCCGCTTTTCCTTGGTCAGCAAGGGGTGACTGATTATCGCCTGGCCGGGCAAGAAATATAGGGCGTTTCCGGCGTTCAATGCTACGTCCACGCCGTAGCGCAAATGCAGGCACTCTTGTCCGCGCCGCTTGAGCGATTCGTCTTCTATGTCGTCGATAATCAGCGCGCCGGCATGAATCAGCTCCAACATGCAGCAGATAAGCCCTTCGTAATGCCGGGCGGGAACACCCAATGCCTCCAGCAACAGAATGCCGAAGATGGGCCGCCATCGCTTGCCGCTGCGGTCAATCAGGTCCCATACCGGAACGGAGAGCATCTCAGTGTATGCCTCGATGTCGTGACTCCAGTGCGCCGGCCCCACGAATTTCTCGATCCCGGCGGCGTCGAAACTCCGCGGCAAAAAATTCTCAAGATGTTTGTCCACGCGACGCCCCATGGAACGGACAAAATCTTCATGATCGAAGACATATCCATACCCGTGGAACTCGCCTCTCGCAGTACCCTCTACGGATGTTCCGCAAATAGTGCCTGACACGCCGCCTGCTCCCTCCCACACAGCCCGCATCGTTCCAAAAGACGAGATCTCCTGATCGTCGCTGCGCGGTTCGAATACCAGCGACGCATTAAATCCCGGCACTTCGATCCGCCAGGCGACGGGATAGTCGATGTACGTAGTCGGACTCTGCCAATGCCGCAAGGGGGTCAGGGTAAAATCATGCAGGGTGCGGGGCCGTTTGCATGGTTCGCGCAAGGTCGCATGCATCCCCACCGTGCGTCCGGAACGCGCGTCCCGATGGCGCATAACGAGCAGATCCGAGCCGTCGTCGAAGTTTATCCCGAACCAATCCCACCCCAACACTATTGCCTCATGCATGTTGCCAAACCAGTCGAGGTCGCCCCACTGATGGTCCATCCACGCCCGGCCGGCAAGTTCTTCACCCGTGTCTAAATATCCGCGCAACCGGATCCGCGGATAGACATGATAAGCCATGCCCTTTCCCAAGGGCACTTTCTCAATTCCGCAGTCAACTTCCATGCGTAAAGATTCGGTGGATAGGTGTAAAGAAACGATCCGCCCGGAGTCCGGTTCGGGGAATTTCACGAGAAATCCGCTCTCCGATTGGGCCAGAATGAATTCACCCCATTCCATGCGCAAAGGCTCAGCTTCGAATACCTCCGGAGCTTGCCGCAGCAAAATCGGATATGGCGGACCCGATTCTTCGATTTCCCTCACAAACGCACGCTGAACTACGGGATCCACATGCGGTTCGCTGCTTTTAAGCTTCTCGATCGTCTTGCGCAAAAGGGATGGGTCGATCCACGTTGAGGAGGCGTGAGGGATACTGGATTTGTTGGGATCAAGAACCGCCAAGAGCAACTGAAATCCGTTATTTTGCCCGCCGTCAAAAAATTCTAAATTGGTGCGGAACAGAACCGCCATGAAATAACGGCGTCCGGTAAGATTTCCTTCAAAATAGCCTTGATAGAACCACCACTCGACGGCGCATAAAGGATGCGCATGTTCCTCCTCGAATCGCGGCGAATTGTTTTCCTGACCTGCCACAATCATGGACGCGCTTATATATATTGTGCAAACATCGGGCAAGACTCAACAGTTCTGATATTATTAAATCGAGGAGGACAATATGCCTTATGTTAAATTGGGGAAGCTTTGATGCCCCGCTGAGTTTTTACATAACACGTTCTCAGAAATAATTCAATGTTTTCAAATTCATGGTTCAGAGTAGAGATTAAAGTTTAGGCAGAGCATTATTAGTTCGTTTGGCGGAATGCCCTAAACTCACCGCTCCACTAATTTTAGCGAGTGGTTCAAAAGTGTCAAGAAACCTTCAATTGCTGAAATGCCGCGGCAGCATTCACAAATTGGTCAGGAATTGATCCGGGAGCCCCGTTTTGCCATCCTGTAATTCAGAATATTGCAAATCCGTTAATCGCGCATCCCTCATCCTTCCTAAATATATTTAAAGCTTATCCCAAAACATCTGCATCATTCTGACTATACATTCGCAGATTTTATGATGGAAATTGATAGTGAAAACAGGACGGGGTTCCTTGTAAACTTTGTGTGGAAAAACGCAAAGGACAAGGAGGTCCCCATCCATGTTTACGAGCATAC
>JBEKSO010000416.1:0-4040 GCA_049516935.1 Thermoguttaceae bacterium | reverse complement strand
CCACTTGGGTTTCCGGCCGAGTTTTTGCTCAAAATGCCGCTCGATGTCTTTTTTTTCGATTGCCATGGAAGTGTGTAGATGAAAAAGGGGTAAGGTATTATTTAAAAACTCCCCTCTCCCTCTGGGAGAGGGCTAGGGTGAGGGCCGATTTTTGTAACATTTGGCATCAAATATAAGTAGTTTTCAGACCTTCAACAAGTAGCGGCGGCGGGTGATTATACAAGACATTAAAAAAACGGAGTACGTATACGCTATTAACAATATAGGCAATTATGTAAGTTGCTTGCTATCGAATGGTAATGTGGTATAATCTTATTAGTAAGATTATCGCCATGGAGATAAAGTCATGCCAGCACTTTCCACCACCAAAATGTCATCTCGCGGCCAGGTTGTAATTCCCGAAACGGTCCGAAACGAGATGGGACTCAAAGCGGGGGCGCAGTTCGTTGTAATTTCGCAAGGCGACGCGGTGATGCTCAAGGTTCTCTCAGCACCATCGGTCGAGGAATTCGTGAACCTCCATAAGCAACTTCGGCGGAAGGCTCGGGCGGCAGGCCGCACGCGAAAGGACGTTGCCAAGGCGATCGCGGATGTACGGAGTCGCTCGTGAAGGTGGTGATCGACACCAATGTACTTGTGTCTGGAGCGTTCTTTTCCGGGCCGCCGTATGAGATACTGTTAGCCTGTGCCAGCGGGAATCTACAGCTTATTCTCTCTCTCGACATCTTGGCAGAGTACCATCGAGTAGGTTTGAGGTTTTTACGCACGCAGTCGGATGTTGATTTTGAAAACCTGCTTGGGATGCTGCTTAGGAATGCCGTCATCCTGGATGCGCCTAACCTAAAACATCCCATGTGCCGCGACCCTGATGATGACAAGTTCATTGCCTGTGCCTTGGGCGGGCATGCAGAAGTAATCATCAGCGGCGACAAAGACCTTTTGGAAGTCGCGGATCGGATCGATATCCCCATCATAACACCAAGAGTCTTCTTGAACCGGTATATGGCGTAACGAGGAAAACGGCATAAGATCGGCCAAGAAACCTAAAACGGCGGCCGTTTCCGGCCGCCGCTGGGGACCTATGGCCCTCGACTTTGCGGAAAAGGTGCGTTTCACGCACCCTACCTTAATCAGTCAGGTCCAAAAAAACGTCGTCCGATAGCCGTCGTTCGGCGGCTACGCCGAGCTCATCCAAACGGCGGCGTTGCCCCACGGCATGCCATGGACCGACGCCGGACAACTCAGGCATGATTGTCACGAGTTGGTCGATCAGCGTCTGGGCCATGCGGCGGATGGATTCTTGTCTGGCATTCTCCTGAATCGCCATGACCGATTTCATCAATCGCACCAGTTGGGCTCGCAGCAGCACCGGGGCGGAGAGGGAATCGTCGGCCTCGAAGAGCAACTCGCTTAAGGGCACTTCCAAGACCTTTTGCCACTCGTACAACTGGCTCAGCGAAATGTCGAATGTTTCATCTTCTTGTGTACGGACAGCGGCGAGATCAATGTTTAATCGTCGCGCTACGGTACGGCGCGAAATCCCTTGTTGTTGCCGCACGGCGGCCAAGCGATGCAAGGGATGCCTGACGGCGGGAACCGGCACTTCATGCCCGGTCCCAACCCCAGTGGTGGTAAGATGTACAACACTCATATAGACACCCCTTCTTCAAAGTTCACACAGGAACAGCGGCAGAATGAAAATGAATAGAGCAGAACATCACCTAGTTTTCAGCGATCGGCTATGACTGAACCGTTCCTGTGAGGCGACAGCGATTGCCCACGCATGTCGCACCGAAAACTGGCCCGACCGGAGTGAACCGGCCTAAAAGCCGCGAAGACGAAATTATTATATAATGCTTCACGACCTTCAATGTAATCATACCTGCTTGAAAGTGGTCTGACAAGTACAGCTTTATAAAAATTCGCATTTATAACAGGATATTCTGTTAATAATCGCTCGAAACTAGGAAACACCCAATTTATTGCTTCGTTATGGCGCAGAATAACTGGATATAGTCAAAGACGTGGAAGACTGGTGTTGGCAATCTCTTTCCACTACTAGGCGGCCAATCCTTACGTTGTGGATGTTGGGGTGGCAGTTGTACTGCCACCCCGGGGCAACAGTGCAACTGTTGCCCCAACTGAACTCACACGTTTATTGATTCTCAGAAAAAGAATGTCACATGAAAAGTCAGAATCCGGGGTGTGTCTCCCAGGTAATTCCGGGCCGACACGGCCCGGCTCTGATGGAAAGGACGACATTTATTACCTGATTGTCAATAGCTCTGGCCGACCACTATTCGCCCAAGACGATGTTTTTTAGCCGTTCCATGAAATTAGGTCTGGCCGGCCGGCTGGATGTCAGGGATTGCCGTTCGGGCGGGCGCTCGAAAAAATCACACTCCCCGGCGGAACGTTCGGATTGCACCGGCATTACCCTTGAAGGACCTTTGGCCGCATCCAGTCTGAAAAAGAATTGGCCTAACGGCGAGGAAGATTTCAAGGTTTGAGCGATTTCATCCAAAGGCGTTCCCCGCTCTTCTTCGTGTATTAATGCTATCTGGCCGGTACTTTTTTGCAAGGCCGAGCGAATTGCCGCCTCCTTGCCTAAGGAGCGACCCTGGCAAATAGCCTGGACTTGCGGATAACGCCGAGTCAATTCCACCGCCACCTCGCTGGTGGCATCGACGGAACCGTCGTCTATAATCAACAACTCAATCTGCTCCGATATCTCGGATACCACATCGAGAATCTTATGGACAGTTGGGGCAAGCGTGGACTGGGCATTTTTTACGGGCAATAACACGGTTACAGTGCGAGCCACAAACTATTCCTTTCAAAGCGGCCTAAAGGGACAGTCACATTTTCGTTAACCACGAAAATTGGAACAGTCCCTAAATGCGCTGCTAGTGATTCTCGGTACCCATGTGGCGTTTCTGAAATGAACTTTTATTCTGCCGAATTTGTCTGTCTTGACGTTGCAAAGGCTTTTGACGAATGCTCAGATGCCAGTGCTTTTGATTGCTTGCCACAAGCGACACTTGTTTATCAGCTCATCCCGCGAATGACTATTTAGAGGGGGGGTGGCGGCCAAATCCGGATTCGTTTAAACTGATACATCATTTTTTTATAGCTACTCCGTGTAAAATAAAGCTTAGAATCCGGTAGTTTATCTGTATTTTGTAATCGATTATGTCCCAATCACCCGACAACGGCCCTGATTTTTCCCGCGGCGACGGACTCCTGCCGGCCATTGCCCAAGATGCCCAAACCGGCGAAGTTTTGATGCTGGCCTACATGAGTGCCGAAAGTTACGCCCAAACCCTGGCAACCGGTCAGGCGATTTATTACAGCCGGAGCAGGAAAAAATTGTGGCGCAAAGGCGAACAAAGCGGTAATGTGCAAAAGGTCAAGACCATTTACCTCGACTGCGACCGCGACACGATCCTGCTTTCAGTCGAACAACTGGGCGGCGCGGCTTGTCATGAAGGATACAAAAGCTGCTTTTTCCGAGAGGTTACTCCCGAAGGGCTAAAAGTGGTCGCCCAACGAGTGTTCGACCCGGAAAAGGTATACAAAAGTGGTCAGGGTTCAGGGTTCAGGGTTCAGGACTCCAAAGATGGATCGAATTCTTGATCTTAACCAGCTTGTGGCCGCAATGTAAGCGTTTATGATTGTTCAATTTGCAATTTGAAATTTGCAATTGCCAATTTGCAATTAAAATATGATCCAGAATCCCGAACACCCTGAATCCCGAATCCCTATGTCAAACATACTCAAACTTGGCATCCCGGCAGGCAGTCTACAGGAAGCAACTGCCGAGTTGTTTCGCCGCGCGGGCTACAAGATCACCTTTGGCGCCCGGAGCTATTACCCCACGATCGACGACGACGAAATTGAATGCCTATTAATCCGGGCGCAAGAGATGGCCCGATATGTTGAAAACGGCGTTTTGGACGCGGGGTTGACGGGCTACGATTGGATCATGGAGTGCGGGGCGGACGTACATGAAGTGGCCGAGTTGGTTTTCTCCAAAATCA
>JBEKSO010000415.1:0-4045 GCA_049516935.1 Thermoguttaceae bacterium | reverse complement strand
GACCGAAAAAAACCTCTCCGCCCACGCCGAAATCATCATGAAAATGCCGGAAAAAAAATAGTGGTTAGTGGTTAGTGGACAGTGGTCAGTGGGTAGTTGTTTAGCCGCGACCCGCAGGGGAGCGAGAACAAAGCACTCAATCGCTGCGACCAGACGCCGACCAAGGGTTGGTCCGGGAGCGATCAAGGCTTTTTAAAACATTACTATGTTTATTTGCTAGTTTTAAGAATGGACGACTAGAAACCGCCCGGCCGCTTGTAAATTGGGTTGACACTTGAGGTTAAGTGGGATATTAAGAATGATGGTACATAATCAATCATTAAAAGATAATCCCGCGGCTTGTTGCACAATCACAAGCGGCGCTCTTGACGATTAACGCATGCAGAAATCATTGTTCAGTCTGCTGCTTCCATGCCTTTTGGCCGTGCTCGGCATAGTGGCGCTGGTGTTTTGGGCCGGCACGGGTCCGGTAGCACAGTTGCATGCCCGGATACCCGGACTCGATAAGGCGCCCGCCCCCGGACAGGCGAAGACCGCAAAACGGCCGGTTCAGGGTGAGCCGGATTACGGCCCGGGAAAATCCTCCGCACTTTCCGGCTCATGGCCCTGCTTCCGCGGTGCGGAGCACGATGGCATAAGCAAAGACGAGATTTCACTGGCCCGGCAATGGCCTGAAGGGGGGCCGGAAAAACTATGGACCGTCGAACTCGGCGACGGTTATGCAGCGGCGGCAATCAGCGCCGGCCGAGTCTATGTGCTGGACCACGTTCACGACGCCCCCATCGATCAACTCCGCGGCCTTTCGCCCGGCGATCGCGAAACCCTGGCCTCCGCCTTGGCCTCCACGCCGCCGGGGAAATTCGATTCACTGGAACCCGCTCTCCGCCGGTTGTTTCCCGGCAAAGGCAGCGATCCGAACGATCCCCAGCGCGGCTTGTCGGAAGGAGAATTTGTCGCCTTGAAAAATGCCCTTGGCAGCCTGTTGGCCGACAATCGAAAGCGACTGATAAATGCCTTGCGCAGCGATCTGCTGGATGAAATCGATCGCTCGGCCGACACCATGCGGTGCCTTTCTTTGGACGACGGCCGGGAAATCTGGCGCAACGGCTATCAGGTAATCGTGCCCTGGAGCCACGGCCGCTCGCGCACGATTCCGGCGGTAGCGGGCAAATATGTCGTATCAATCGGTCCGCAATGCCAGGCGGCATGTTGGGACGCCGAAACCGGCAAGGGGCTTTGGCTTATCGATCTGGGGCTCGACTACGGCGCTACTGTCCCGCCATGGTACACGGGTCAATGCCCGCTGATCGACGAAAAAACCGACCGCTTGATACTTGCTCCCGGCGGCAAAGCCCTTTTGATCGCAGTGGATTACAAGACCGGCAAAGTGGTTTGGGAAAGTCCCAATCCGCACAATTGGGTCATGACTCACGCGTCGGTCGTGCCCATGGAATTTGCCGGGCGTAGGATGTACGTGTATTGCGGCAAGGGCGGCGTGGCAGGCGTGGCGGCCGAGACCGGCGAAATTCTTTGGGAAACCGCCGCTTGGCAGATCGACATGGCCACTTGCCCTTCGCCGGTTATTGTGGGCGAGGGGAAAATCTTTTTTTGCGGAGGCTATAATGCCGGCGCCTTGATGCTCCAACTCCGGGAAAACAGGGGCAAATTCGAGTCTGAAACTTTATTCCGCCTCACACCCAAGCAATTCAGCTCCGAACAGCAAACGCCCCTGCTTTTTAACGGATATATATACGGCGTCCGCCAGCAGGACAAGCAATTGGCATGCCTTGATCTAAATGGTAAAGAAATTTGGAACAGCGGGCGCGAAAAATTCGGCTCCGCCCCGTATATGATCGCCGATGGAATGATATTTGTTATGAACGACGATGGCCTGCTCGCCACGGTAGAGGCCACGCCCAAGGGTTTTAAATTATTAGCTCGTGCGCAAGCAATCGAAAACGGCTACGAAAGTTGGGGACCGACGGCCATGGCCGCCGGGCGTTTGATAGTGCGCGACATGACCCGTATGGTCTGCCTGAAGGTGTCGGAGAAATAATGCCTTCCAAATCATTCAACGCCGCCCACTTATTCATCGCTTTAGCGATTGTGCTGGCGATTGTCGCCGGGATGGTGGTCTTTCTACGCATGGACCCCCAGGGCGGACAGTGGATCGACCAGCCTGGAGAAAAAATTGATCCGTCGCTGATACATTACAGGCAAACCGCCGAGATATCCGTGGACTTGAAGCAGCCGCATGCCTTGGCAGTCGGACCCGATGGCAAGATTTTTGTCGCCGGAGACAAGGCCATTCAGGTTCTCGATTCCAAGGGCGTGAAAACCGCGGAAATCGAGCTGGAATACGAACCCCGCTGCCTGGCCCTCGGCGGCACAGAACACAAATACCCGGGCCGTATTTACGTCGGCGCCAGCGATCACGTCGAAGTCCTCGATGCCGACGGCAAGCCTGTGGGCAGTTGGGATAAAATCAACGAAAAAGCCTTGCCCACGTCGATTGCAGTAGCCGAAAACGATATCTTTCTGGCCGATGCCGGCAATCGAATCGTGTGGCATTATGATACTGACGGCAAACTGATAAACCGGATCGGCGCCGCCGATCGCTCTCGGAAGATTCCCGGATTTTTTATCACCAGCCCGTATTTCGATCTGGCCGTGGGCCGCGACGGGCTGCTGTACGTGGCAAATCCTTGCGCCTTGCGCTTGGAAGCGTACACATTCCAGGGCGATCTGGAGTTTTCCTGGGGGAAAGGCTCGCCGGCAATTGACGGTTTTTTCGGCTGCTGCAATCCGGTGCATTTTGCCGTACTTTCCGAGGGCCGATTCGTGACCGCCGAAAAAGGGCTGCCGCGGATAAAAATCTACAGTCCCCAAGGAAAGTTCGAATGCGTGGTCGCCGGGCAGGAGCAGTTCCCTTCGGTTGCCGCCGATCTGGCCGTTGACAATCACGACCGCATCCTGGTCCTGGATTCCAATAAAAATCGCATACTTGTATTCGAACCCAAGACCACCGCCGCCGAGGTTCACCATGAATAATTCTCCAGATTTCAGCAGAACCATTGAAGAAAAGCAAACCCGCCGCGAAATGTGCCGGGGCTTGGTGCGCTGGTTGATCTTGGGCGGTTTAGGATTGATCTGGGCCGTCTTGTCCGTCCGATCCGAGCGAAATTCACACACGGCCCCTTGCGCTGGATCGCTTTCCTGCGGCGGATGCCCGTTGTTAGATCAGTGCGACATTCCTCAAGCCGTCAAAACGCGGGAGAACAGTAAAAGGCAATAACCATGGCCATCCAAGAGGGAAAAGTCGATCGGCGAAAATTTCTGGGCGACAACGTTCGGATAGCCGGGGCCCTGGGGCTCTGCGGGTTGACCGGCTTGCTAGCCGTGCGCAAAGTCCGCGGAGAAAATCTGGTCTGGCAAATCGATCCGGATAAGTGCATGGCCTGCGGGCACTGCGAAATAAACTGCGTGCTCGACCAGTCGGCGGTCAAAGCCGTGCAGTGTTTCCCGCTTTGCGGGTACTGCGACGTGTGCACCGGGTATTTTCCCGTAAAAGACTACGTTTTGGAAACGGGAGCGGAAAACCAGCTTTGCCCCACGGGCGCGATCAACCGAAATTTCATTGAAGAAAAAGGCGGGCAGCGGTTCTTTGAATACACCATCGACGAATCGCTTTGCATCGCCTGCGGCAAGTGCGTGGCCGGGTGCAAATTGATGAACGGCTCGCTGTACTTGCAAGTTCGCCACGATCGTTGTTTGAATTGCAATGAATGCTCGATTGCCATTTCCTGCCCCACGCAGGCGTTTGTCCGCGTTCCGGCAGGCTCTCCGAATCTGCTGAAAAAAATCGCCCGTGACGCTGAAGCGGCCTTTAAACGAAACAAAAAGCCGGGCACGGCCTTCAATGACAGGCAAATAAGTTCCGAAAGAAGAGCGCAAAACGGATGAACTTGCATCGAACGGTTCTGCTCTTGGTTTTGCTGCTTGTTCCGGCGGTCATGACATCGGCCGGAGAAGTTATTCCTTTGCC
>JBEKSO010000414.1:0-4065 GCA_049516935.1 Thermoguttaceae bacterium | reverse complement strand
GGCCACGGGATCGTTGTCGGTGTGGCCTTCGATGCCGATTAGTTGATCGGGATAACTCCGCATCAGTTCGGTGGCCGCGTTGACGATCAACTCCGGCCCGCCGGTCCGCAGGCGGTTGCTGCCCGTATCGAACAGCCGATTGCTGGGCAGTTCCACGCGGATCACGTCGCCGTCGCGGCGGACAAAAACATCGGGCTGATTAATCGCCGGCAGGGTTTGCAGAAAACTATTGTTGGGCGTGATCGTCACTCCGCCTTGACGCTGCACCGAGGCGGTCATGGCCTGAACCTTCTTGTCGGTGTTTTCCTTTTCCGACCGGGTCTGGGCGAGTTGGGCAGTCATGCCCCGCATCTGATCGCGCATGGCCGCCAACTGATCTTCAAACACCTTGGATTGCTGCCGGGACTGGGCCAGGAGTTGACCCAATTCCTGGTTGTCTTTATCCAAAGCGGTCGCCCGATTCTGCAACTCGGCATACTGGCGCGACATGGCTTGCTGCTGCTGTTCGTACTGCGTGACCTTGCCCTTGAGCACCATGGGATTGTCGGCGCAGCCAGCCAGCGCGGCCAGCAAAAAACCGAACAACCATGTCCCACCTGAAAATCGTGGCATGGCGATAATCTCCTTGAATCTATCAAGACAAGCAGGGCGGATAGTAACAAGGCCATCAGGGGGTGGCAAGAGCAGTTAGTCGATGACAGATAGCGGATAGGCGTGGTATTAAATTGCCCAAATTGCGAAGGTTATCCATTTTTATTGCAAATTGAGAATTGCAAATTTCAAATTGCAAATTGAACAAATATAAATACTTGCGCGATTTGCCAGTTTAATCCTTATTTCATGTTATAACCGAGAGCCTCCTGAAATTGATATGTAGTAAGTGATACATGGGCGGATGAAAAGGAAAAAACTCCACACGGCCCCAGTGTGTTCATCGGGGGCTAAATAGTTACTGCCGCAGGCCGAGAGATAGAAGTTATTACGGTCCTGGGCGGAGATTGCGTGCTTGGGCGTCGGCGTCGGACGCCGCTTGGTCTTCGCCCATGCGGCGGACCAGGCGGCGGACCAGAATTCGGCGGACCGGGATTTGGCCCAGGACAGTTCATTGCCCAGGCCTTTCTCCGCGAAGCGGACACGGACAAGAATGGAACGGTTTCTCTCGATGAGTTCCGTTCTTTGGCGGGACGCTGGTTTAAGAGTTGGGATACCAATCGGAAAGGCTATTTGGAGTTTGGTGAAGTTACGAAGGGGCTTCAGTCGATCTTCGAGCAGTCGCCCGGCCCGGACGGAAACATGCCGCCCATGGCTGGACCGCCGGGATTTGGGCCCGAAGATTTCCTTGCCCGGCGGATTTTCATCGCTTGCGATGCCAGCGGCGACGGCAAGCTAACGCAAGAAGAAATGGTCGGCGCATTTGAAAAATGGTTCCGCGATTGGGACCAGGGCTCGAAGGGCTCATTGGACGCCGCAGTCCTGGGAAACGGCCTGCAGCGCATTTTTGGCCCCCCGCCAATGTTCGGCGATGAGAATTGAACCGTTGTTGAAAGCCGAATCAATTACTTCGGGCCTTACTCGGCCCCAACGTGGGCCCCTTTCTCTGCCACCGAGCGCTTCATGAAAAGCACAAGAATGACGAGTGCCGCTCCTACAGCGGCGCACACAAAAAAGACGTCGAAGTAAGCCAGCGAGGCGGCCTGCTGCTGTCGGAGGTCGGCCAGCGCTTGCACGGTCATCTGTTGCGATCGGACCGGGTCGCCCGTATGCTGCATGAACAACGCGTGACCTCTATCCAGGAAAGTCTGAACGTGCGGGTTCAAGGGGCTAAGGCTATCGCCCAAACGGGACAAATGGAACTGCTCCCTGCGCTGCTGGATGGTTTGGCCCATCGACGTGCCGAAACTGCCTCCTTCGTTGCGGAGCAAGGCGAGCAGTCCCACCGCCGCCCCGCGCAGGCGTTTGGGGGTGTAGAGGAAGGCGGCCACGTTGATGGGAGCGAAGATCAGCGACAGACCGAGGATCATTACTACCCGCGGCCAAATCACCTGCCACGGGCTGATCTGGAGGTTCATCAGCGCCATCCAGTAGCAGCCCGACGCGGTTATCGCCAGGCCCGTCGCTATCAGCCAGCGTGCGTCGGCCCCACGACCCAACAGAATTCCTACAACCACCATCATGGTAATCGCGAAGAATCCGGAGGGCGACATCACCAGCCCCGAGTGTAAGGCATCGTAGCCGAACAAGGCCTGGAGCATGCCCGGCAAGGCCACGGTTGCCGCGTATAGCACGGAGAAGGCAGAGAAGATAATTATGCAGGAAGATGCGAAGTTGCGTTCTCCGAGCACCCTGAAGTTAACGACCGGACTGGCGAACGACATTTCCCGGTAGAGCAGGCAGCCCAACGCCAGCACGAACACGATCAGCAGCGTTTGAATCCGCCAGAATGGGTCGCCCAGCCAGTCCCACTCCTGCCCCTTGCTGAGAATCACTTCCCACGATGCCATAACCAGCACGAGCAGCCCCAGGCCGATGCCGTCCAAGTTGAGCGGTTTCTTTTTCAGTTCCGCCCGTTTTTGTTTGAGGTAATCCGGGTCCTCCAACAGGAAATAGCAGGCCATGAATCCGATTGCGCCTACAGGGAGGTTGATGTAGAAGATCCAGCGCCAGTCGTAGGTATCGACGAGCCAACCGCCCAGCGTCGGGCCGACGATGGGCCCACACAGGGCGGCGATGCCGAACATGGTCATGGCCGCGCCCTGTTTTTCGCGCGGGAACCTGTCCAGCAGGATCGCCTGGCTGGATGGCTGGAGTCCGCCGCCGGCCAGGCCCTGCAGCACCCGGAACAGAATCAGTTGCGGCAAGCTGGCGGCCATGCCGCACAGTCCCGAGGCGATTGTGAAGACTGCGATGGACAGAAGGAAATAGTTGCGCCGTCCGAAGTGGGCTGAAAGCCAGCCGCTGATCGGCAGAACAAAGGCGTTGGCGGCCAGATAGCTGGTGATGACCCACTCGCTGTCGATGACGGCGGCCGACAGACCGCCGGCAATATAGCGCAGCGCGACATTGGCCACGGTCGTGTCCATCACTTCCATAAAAGTGGAGATGACCACGGCGACCGATACGAACCAGGGATTGATCGCCGGGCGGCTGACCGTGGATGGGATAACTGCCTCGCTGCTCACGATGCGTACTCCATGGTGGACATGGAATCAATGTGTATGTTACGGCTTGGACTCGGCAGGGCCTTGTGGCAGTGAGGCAAACGGTTGCAGGACCTCGCCTGCATTCGGCCCGGCTGGCGGTTCCTTGTAGTACACGTAAGGGACCACCGACAATCCAACGAATAAGGGCTCTTTATCCGGGTTGTAGTTGGTCAGCTCGATGCGGACGGGAAGCCGCTGGACGATCTTCACGAAGTTGCCCGTGGCGTTCTGCGGCGGCAGGAGTGAAAGGGTTTGGCCGGTGCCCATTGTGAAACCGGTGATTCGGCCCTCGAATTCCCGCCGCCTGCCGTACATGTCCACTTCACAACGCACTCGCTGACCGATGCGCAGGTCCGCCAGTTGAGTCTCCTTGAAGTTGGCATCGATCCAGATCTGGGTGAGCGAGCGGACGGCCATCAGGCTTTGCCCGACCTGGACATTATTGCCGGGGTTGACATCGCGGCTGGTAACCACGCCGTCGATCTCACTGACTATGTCGCAATAGCGAAGGTTCAAATCGGCCTGATCAAGGTCGCGGCGGGCCTGGAGCAGTTTGGCTTCGGCCTGCTTGATGGCGGGCGCCTGGGGAATGAGGCGGGCATAGATGCGATTGAGATCCCCCTCGGGATCTTGCTTATAAAAGGTCTCGATGGCCTGTTTGGGCGTAGCGGTCCACGAAGGCGGGAAGTAACCGAACCGGGCCGCGCTCTGAAGCAATTCTCCCAAGGCCTGTCGGACGGCAGAGAAGTTCTGGTCGAGGTCGGGCGGCACTTCGCTCAAGTCGTGCCCCACGGCGGGCTGCTCCGGAAGGCCCAGGCCGACGCGAATGGCGTAGACCACCTGTAGGGCTTGTTCGACGCCCGCT
>JBEKSO010000413.1:0-6164 GCA_049516935.1 Thermoguttaceae bacterium | reverse complement strand
AATTGTGTTTTTCATTCGTCTATTTAGAATCACAAAACTAATATCTTACGCAATAGCCGGCGGCTAACTGCCGCCGGTGGGATTCTCCCTCGTAACAGTATTTATGAAAATCATCGCCTACACCCTCGCCCTCATTGTGTGTTTTCTCCCTCTGGCCCGCGCGGCAGAGAAGATGAACGTCCTGTTTATCATTTCCGACGACCTGCGCACCGAACTCGGATGTTATGCGAGCACGATGGCGAAAACCCCCAATCTTGACCGCCTCGCCGCGTCCGGCGTGCGCTTCGATCACGCCTATTGCCAGTTCCCTCTCTGCAACCCGTCGCGCAGCTCGATGCTCACCGGACGCACTCCCGCCCACACCGGCGTGCTGGGCAACCGCACCTGGTTCGGCGACGCCCATCCCGATTTCGTCAGCCTGCCCAAGTATTTCAAAGCCAACGGATATATCACCTGCCGGGTAGGCAAGATCTTCCATGGCGGCATCGACGACACCGATGCCTGGACCGAGGGCGGCGCCGTTCGCACACTCGCCGGTCAGCCGGCCTCAGCCCAGCCCGATACCGTCGCCGGCGGGAACACCAAAAATGCTGCCGCGGCCGAAGTCGATCCCGACGAAACCTCGCCTCCGCCCGGCGATAACCCAAACCTCACCAAGGCCCAGCGTTCCGACCGCTGGATCGTCTTAAAAGGCATGGGCGAAACCCACGGCGATTACAAAACGGCCGACCGAACCATCAAATATCTCCGCGACCATAAAGACGAGACCTTTTTCATCGGCTGCGGATTCGTTAAGCCGCACAGCCCGCCCGAAGCGCCGCAGAGTTTTTACGACCAATGGGATGTCGACAAGATCCCCCTGCCGTCCGATTTTGCGCCCCGCCCGACCGTCCCGCCCGGATTCCCGGCAGGCTCGATCCGCCCCAAGAATGCCGACCTCTTTATCAACCGCGACGCCTCGCCCCAGGAAGCCCGACAGATGATCCACGCATATCTGGCCGCTTCCGCGTTCGTCGATTGGAACACCAGCCGCGTGCTGGCCGTCCTCGATGAACTCGGCCTGCGCCAGAAGACAATCATCATCTTCTGGGGCGACCACGGTTATCAACTCGGCGAAAAAGGCAAATGGTCCAAAGCCGGCTCGCTCTGGGAACAAGGCACCCGCACCCCGTTTTTTATCTGCGACCCGCGGGCAAAAGGCAATGGCCAGTCCTGCCCCCGCGTCGTGCAAATGGTCGATCTCTATCCAACTCTAGTCGAACTCTGCGGACTCCCGCGACCCGCCGGACTCGATGGACAGAGCTTTGCCCGGCTATTAGACGATCCGACCGCGCCCTGGGACCACCCCGCTTACACCGTGTGGAGCGAGGACGGCCGCCACTTCACCGGAGTCATGGTCCGCACCGATCGCTTCAGATACGCCGAATACTACGGCCGCGGCGTAGGCGCAATGCTCCTCGATCCGCAAAAAGACCCCACCGAAAACACCAATCTAGTCAACGACCCGCAATACGCCGACGTGGTGCAAGAACTCTCAACCCTTGTAAAACAATACGCCGCCGGCCATACCCCCGAGTAACCCGGGCGATAAAAATCCTGACTGGTTTTTCCAATTCAATAATTCATTCTCCCCTCTACCTTTGGGAGAGGGGCCGGGGGTGAGGGATTAGAGGCCAGGGACTAGGGGCTGGAGGCTAGTACCCCTACCATAAATATTTTCCGGCATCTGGTCAACCGCTTGCGGTTTCGCGATGAACTCCAACCGGTAACTTTTCTCGTTCCCAGGCTCCGCCTAGGAACGCACCTCCCCTTCGCCGTGCTCCGATTTCCCCGTTCCCACGCTCCGCGTGGGAACGCAAATCCCTGCCTCCCAGTCTTCCTCTCCTTAATCCCATACTCAATACTCTCCCCCTCTACCTTTGGGAGAGGGGCCGGGGGTGAGGGCTTGCCGGACGCCATTGGGCTCTATTCCCGAAATTAAAGTGGATTTGCGGGACGCCTTTTTAAATGGGAAGATGGCATGCTGAATTGTGAGATGGCATAATAAGTTCTGATCGCTCAAGTTGCTAATGGACTTGCGGATTCCGTTGAATCGTTGCGGTAATGGAAGGATTTCTAGCTTATTGCCCGCTGTGTCGTTTCAGTACATTGCTATCGCTCGCTAGCACCGAAACAGTTTACTCAATATTTGTTGTTAAGTATCAGATCAAGTTTTGACTATTTCAGCTTACATCAATCGCCGATAGGTCGGCGCGCCGTCGGTCATGCTTTCGGACGTCATCCATATAAACCGGCTGGAAGGACCAAACCCTGTTTTCCCAAATCTTTGATCCGAAGACAAAAACCGTGATTATAAAGCCTTTGCTTTTGGGAGCCATAAATACTCTATATCACGCTTGCGTCGGCCCTTACTGAAGTGCTAAAATCTGGGTCGCAACGAGGGTAATGCGAAATCGTGTTGGCCCAAGAGAACCGAGTGCAGACTTAGATCCCTCACAACAGTTGGATCATTGCCGTGCTGTAGAGCTTGGGGATTTGCTAAGAGTATATTGTAAACATCTTTCCGATTATGAAAAAACTCGTCTGACATGAGCCAAACAGCCCTCTCCAACCACGACTCGTCTTCCCCGGAACCGCACCCGTCACACTCGGGCGTACGCATGGCGTCTTGGCGCGAGAAGTTTCTCCTCCGCGTCGCTTCCGGCCAATTCGCCGGCATCACTACCGGCGACTGGCTTTCCCTGTTGCGAGACAACCGTTACGCGGTCGACCGTCCTTACCTGCCGCGGGCGGCGCTGGTCTCTCTCATTAGTCTCGGCAACTCGATGCTTCGCCGCTGCGAGAACGCGGTCTATGGGGCGAGCGTCCGAAAAACTGAGGTCCGATCGCCGGTTTTTATCCTTGGCCATTGGCGATCCGGCACTACGCACCTGCACAATCTATTCGCCGTCGATCACCGGCTCGCTTATCCGAACTTTTATCAAGTCGTATTCCCACACACTTTTCTGTGTACCGAGCCGATCGGCACGCGGCTGCTGGCATTACTTGTGCCGAAGCGCCGTCTAGGCGACAACGTGGCCCAACACGTCGGCATGCCCGCCGAAGATGAGCATGCCCTCTGCGTGGCCACCTTGCTCTCGCCGTATCTGGGTTGGTCGTTTCCGCGTCGTAAGGAACACTACGACCGGTATCTGACCATGAGCAGCGTGCCAGACCGCGAAATAGTCCACTGGAAGCAAGGCTTGAAGTTGTTTCTTCAAAAACTCACCTGGAAACACCGGCGACCGCTCGTATTGAAGTCGCCGGCCCACACCTGTCGCATCCGGTTGCTTCTGGAGTTATTTCCGGACGCCCGGTTTGTCCACGTTCATCGAAACCCCTACGCGGTCTTCATGTCGATTCGACGCCGGCATGACGTTGCAGTTGAGTATTTCCGTCTTCAGCGGTCGGTCGCAGCAAAGGATGAAATGCTCATCCGCAGATACTCGGAGATGTACGACCATTTCTTCGCCGAGAGGCCGCTGATCCCCGCCTGCCGGTATCATGAGGTAGCTTTTGAAGATCTGGAGCAAGACCCGATAGGGCAGTTGCGCGAGATCTATGCGAAACTCGATTTACCCGATTTCGGAGCGGTCGAGACGCCCGTGCGGGAGTACGTCGCGTCGCTGTCGGGCTACCGCAAGAATGAATATCCCGAACTGTCCGCAACTCTGCGCTCCCAGATCGGCTCGGCGTGGCGGAGAAGTTTTGAGGAGTGGGGATACTCGCTTTGACGGGCGGCTGGGCCGGCGGCGTCCTTTCGCGTGACTGACGCAAGCAGTGCCGAAAATCATCTCGGTGTGAAACGCAGCGCTATGAAGATGGCGGCCTAACGATCCCGGAACAGTCGCGCACGGCGCACAAAAAACTCAACCGAAGTCTCTAATCGCTTCCGCTTCTCTCGTGATAGGGTTTTCCGGCCTCATAAAGCATTATCTTCGTTTTGATGGATTCTGCCAGTTCGGGTTTTTTCTGCTGCGTGGCGAGATCGGCCGCCCCGCGAGCCGTTTGCACGGCCTCGGGAAAGCGTCCCGCCTCGGCATAGGCGGCTGCCAGCGTGCGCCGCCGGTTCTTGCTCACCGGTCAAATCTACAGCCTTAAGGGCCAGTTCCACTGCCTCCTTGCCGTTGCGCAGAGAGGCGTCGGCCCCGGCGGCCAGTTGCCAAGCGGCGCCGCGTAACAAGCCGGCGTCGTCGGGATAGAAATCAATCCACCATCGCCAGTGTGCCAACGCCGCCGGAGGACCGCGCAAACGGCCGACCGCAAGGGCAAAATTACGTCGTGCTATTTCGCTCCTGGGATCCAGTTCCACATGCTTTTGGAAATGGACCATCGCCTCGTCAATCTTGCCTTGCTGGTATAGAATGGCGCCGAGGTTGCCGTGGACCTCGGCAAAATCAGGCTTCAGTTCGAGCGCCTTGCGGAACTCCGCCTCCGCCTCATCGATCCGGCCCCGGCTGTTCAGCGTCATACCGAGATTGGCGTGGGCCTCGGCGAAACCGGGCTTGAGTTGAATCGCCCTCTGAAACTCCATCGCAGCCTCATCGACCCGGCCGCAGCGATTCATGATCGTGCCGAGATTGTTGTAGGCTTCGGGGAAGTTCGGGTCGATATCGAGCGCCTTTTTAAAGTGTCGCTCAGCCTCGTCCGTGCGCCCCAAGTCGGACAGGACGTTGCCAAGACCGTTGTGGGCCGACGCAAAGTTGGGCTTCAGTTGTAGTGCCTGCTCATAGCAAAGGATTGCCTCGTTCGTTCGACCGCAACGGGCTAGAACGTTGCCGAGATCAGCTTGGGCTTCCGCGTAGTCGGGATCGATTTCCAGTGCTTTCCGGAAATGCGCCATCGCCTTGATGATTCGCCCGCAATTCGCCAAAGCGATGCCGAGGTTGTTGTAGGCTTTAGCGTAGTCGGGATTAATTTCCAATGCCTTTTCGTAATGTTCTATCGCCTCGCCGATCCGTCCGCAACTCGCCAAAGCGATGCCGAGATTGTTGTGTGCATCAGGGTAGTCGGGCTTGATTTCCAGTGCCTTCTCGTAATGCTCTATTGCCTCGTCGATCTGTCCGCGGCTCGCCAAAACGAGGCCGAGGTCGTTGTGGGCCAGGCTGTTTCGCGCATTGCAGGCTAGAGTGTGGGTCCAGAGCGTCTCGCTGTCGCGCCAATAAGATGTCTGACGCCAGGCGATGATGGCCAGGATTATCACTGCGCACGTAGCGGCGATGGCCCACATCCGACGAAATCGCGGCCAGGCGTGACAGGCGTCCGCCGCGGTCCATGCCAGCGCGATCGCCAGCCCGATCTGCGGCAGATAGGTGAACCGATCGGCCTCGGCCTGGAGGCCAAACTGCACCAGCCCAATGACGGGCACCAGCATCCCAATGTACCAAAACCAGCCAACCAGAAGGTACGGGCGCTGCCGCCGCCACCGCAGCACAACCGCCGTGATGCAAACCAGGAGCAAAACCGCTGCAACTATCTGCCAAGGCGGCAACACGGTCCGCCGGGGATAATGCGGTGCCAACCCCAGCGGACAAAAAAACTGGCCTATGTAGGTGACGTAAGAAATCATCGCGTTGCCTGCCCTCCACATGATGGAATACTGTCGGTTGGCTTCCAACGCACCCGCCGTCCTACCGTGAATGTTCAGCAGGCAGAACAGGCAAGCAATCACAAACATCGGGATCTTTTCCAGGATCAGCCTTATCGGGATGCAAAACCGGGTGGTCATGTCCGGCTCCGTCTTATTCATTCGTCCCAGCGGCCAGTAGTCCAATAGCAATAGCAAGAGAGGCATTGTGACCGCCGTGGGCTTGGCTGCCAGGCACAGGATGAGGCAAGCAAGCACAACCAGATAGCGACTGAGTGCAAACCGCTGGCGCACGTAATGCAGGTAGGCCGCCAACGTCAGCATGAACAGCAGCCCGCTGAGCACGTCCTTCCGCTCAGTCACCCAAGCCACCGATTCCGCGCGGAGCGGATGAATGGCGAAGATGGCGGCAACCAACGCGCTGGGCCACAGACGTCCTGTCATTCGCCAGAGAACCAGAAACAGCAGAATCGCCGTAGCGGCGTGCAGAAATACGTTGCTCAAGTGATGGACCCCGGCGCCGTGCCCTAAAAGGTGC
>JBEKSO010000412.1:0-4114 GCA_049516935.1 Thermoguttaceae bacterium | reverse complement strand
GCCCCCGATTTTTGCCCCAACCTTCCCAACTTGATTAGCGCGACCAAAAGCGGCGAAATGGGTATCCGGTCGGGAAAGACCGCCGCCATGCACCAGCCGGCTTGAAGAGTGGTATCCAAGCCGATTTCATCCATCAGGCGGAACGGACCCTTGGCCATGCCGAACTCGATTGCCGCGTTTTCGATCATCTCGATCGAAACCCCTTCCATGAGCAACTCCAGGGCCTCGGCCAGATACGGCAATAGCAAACGGTTGACCAAAAACCCGGGACCGTCGGCCACGGCAACGGGCAACTTGTCGATGCCTTTGGCATGAGCGGCCAGGGTGGCAATAGTTTCGTTGCCCGTTTTCGCCCCGCGGACGATTTCCACAAGCGGGCGCTCGCGGACCGGATGGCAAAAATGCAGGCCGCAGAACCGCCCAGGCGACGGTATGCTCTCGGCCAGTTTTCCGATTCGAATCGTCGAGGTGTTCGAGGCTACAATCGTCTCGGCGGCGAGTAGATCATGCAATCGGCCGAATAACTCCCGCTTGGCAGGCAGCGATTCAAGTATGGATTCTATTATCAGATCGCATTTCGCGGCTTCCGCCAATTCGGCCGTGGGGCGAAGCAGCCGGTCGACCGATGCGCGGGAGTCTTCGCTTTCGCCTCCCGCGGCAAGTTCGATCGACGTGCGCTCGGCAATCGTGGCCAATGCGTCCGGGTTGTTGTCGAAGATGGTCAACGGCAGATTGCGTTTGATGTGTGCGGCGGCGATCTCCGCGCCCATGGTCCCGGCCCCGATAATTCCCACTGAGCGGATCGGCCGCGCATCGCTCGATTTGCCGGCCAAACCGGCGTCTTGCCGTTTCCAGGCCACCATTGCCCGCACATTTTCCAAGGCCCGGGCATTGAGCGTAGTCATATTTGGCAAGTTATCGAAGGAAAACATGGTTGAAAGTCCTTGGTGATCAAGTCGTAAGTCCCCTCTCCCCGTGGGAGAGGGTTAGGGTGAGGGTTGCAGAGGTCAAACTTACTTTACTGCTTCTAGCCAAATCATTATTCCGGGACTTGGATTCTATGAGTTTTTCCAGGAACCGTCCGGCTGCTTTTCAGCAAAGCGGCGTTTCACAAAAATAATCATAGATGATTGATCGATTTTGCTTGAAAAAACTTTGCCTTCCCCAATGTTCCGTCCCCTGATTATTTTGACATTTAGTATTCGATTCACAACATCGTCCGAAACAGCAGCTCTTAAACTTCTTTTTTCGTGTGCGGATTGAAATGTCAGGTACAAATACCATACGCCTTCAGGATTATTTCGCAACGAAAGATCAACAGTGGCTTCAATCCCCTTATTCCGGACGGCACGATCAGAGGAAATAGCTCCATCGTTGTTTGGTATGCTGATATCTGGAAGATTACCGCTATCTATATGCCATGAATACTTATATCCCGCCGGTAAATATACCCTCCATCGCCATGTCCACGGCTCAGGGGAATCCAAGGCAAGGGCATAAAACTGGTTTTCGTCTTCAATCTTTAAATAACCGGCTATGTAGCGTAGTTTTTTTATTTCTTGTTCGAATTGCGAAAATCGCCAATACATGACAATACTTGTCAAAAGCAACGCAAAGAATACGAAGAAAAGCATGAGCGAGCGAAGCGAATATTGGAATTGCCAGCGACTCGGTCGGTCGTTGCCGCTTTTATCGGCGGGTTCGGTTGTGTAGGGAGATGTCATTGGTTCCGACATTGTTATGAATCCCGGGCAGGTGATGCCGATAATTTAGCCGACTCGGCATGCCCACGCAAGCGTGGGCATGGCATCCACTGGCGAAACACCGGTGTCACCCGAATAACACCTTTTACTTCGCCTCTTCAAGCCAGACCATTATTCCGGGCGTAGGCTGGTCCGTCGAATGAAAACCTCCGGATGAATTTTTTTCGGCCATGCGATATTTTAATAAAATAATCTGTTCATCGGGCCTGCGAGTTTCGGCGCCATTCATTGCCATAATCATATATTGAAAACCGGTTGGCTGCTGCAGCATTTCTTTCGCTACTGAATCCGAGATAGAGACGCCATTTGTTGCCTGTGCATAAGCATGCGAATTTTCTCCATAAATATTTGGTCGAAATGTCAAGTATAATAGCCACTTATCGTCTTTGTTTTCTCTTAAAGCAACATTGAGTATTATCTCACCCGTGCAACCGACGTCGCCCGTACCGATTCCGCTTTCACTCACTGTGCTTTTATTCGGTATGTCCCCATACGCCGCCTTCCAAGAATATTTGTGTCCCTTGGGCAAGTAAATCCGCCATCTCCACGTCAGAGGCTCATACGTTTCTATAGCAACAGCTTGAAAAATGTTTTCATCTTCAATCACCATGTAACCTGCCCCTTTGCGAACAGCCTCCAACTCCTTCTCAGCCTTTGATATTCGCCGATACATGAGAACGCTCGTTAGTATTAATGCGACGAATAGAATGAATAGAAGCAGCGAACTAAGCGAATATTGAAAGCGCCAACGGTGAGATTGGCCGGCGTCGCTTTTGTCGGCGGATTCGGTTGGGGGAAGCGATGCCATGGATTCGGACATTTCATATGCTCCGGCCGGTTATGCCGATAGTCTAGCCCTATCGGCATGCCCACGCAAGCGTGGGCATGGCACCTGTAATGGCCTTCCGCCCTCACCCTAACCCTCTCCCGACCAACCTTCGGTTGGTGCCCGGAGAGGGGACTCACTGAGCCGATTGCCGCTCGTGCCAGTGTTTCCAGCGGAGGATTTGCTCGGTGCTGGTTGCCGGGGCCTGGCCGGGGGCTTGGGCCACGTCTTCGCCCACGACCTTGGGCAGGCTGATGAGCGCCGCCCGGGAGACTGTTTGGGTGTCGTTCAGCAAGTGAATCAAGGTTGCCGTGAAGGCCGCGTCTGGGAAATCGCCCATGGCTTGGGCGGTTTTTGCCCGGACTGCCGGATCGCGGCTGTAGGCCAGTCGTTCCAGGGCCGGCTTGCCCGAGGGATCGCCCAAGTGCATCAAGGCCAAAGCGGCTTCCAGTTGGATGTCTTCGTTCATCGAGCCCAACAGGTTGCGGAGCGGTTTGGCATCTGGCATTTTTCCAATCGCCGCCAATGCCCGGGCAGCGGCGCAGATTACGGCGTGATCCTTGTCTTCCAGGGCGGGAATTAATACGGGCACGTGGGCCGGATCGGGGTGGGCGGCCAGATGTTCGCATGCCCGCCGCCGGACCTCGGCCGAAGCGTGCCCTATGGCCGTGTAAGCCAGGTCGATGGCCGGTTGCGATCCGTCATCTGTTATTGCCCGCATCGCGCTCTGCCAGACCAATGCGTCCTGTTCCTTGGCGACGAGTTGCGCCAATCGCGCGATTGCCAGCCGGCCCGGCGGTTGTTTGATGGATAGTTCCGCCAACTCCTCGGCGGCGCGGCGGCGCTCGGTCAGATCGGCCGATGCCAATTGATCCAAGACGGCATAAACCCGGCCGTATTTCGGCAGCACGTCGCGGTAGATTTCCTCGGGCAGAAGCTGTTTGCGATCGAAGTGCAACTGCTCCAGGGCATCGACCAAGGCGGGATCGTAATCGGCCAGGGCTTTTAGATTCATTTCGCGAAGCAATCGTTCCACCTCGGCAACCTGCGCGGGCGTGGCTTTTTTAAGGGCCGGTTGCGCGGGAGTCGCCGGCGACGACGAATCGGTGAGGACCGCGCTGAATTGGCCGCGGAAGGCCTGATTTAATTTACTGAGCACTTCGGCCCTGCGCTCCGGCGGGCCTTCGACGGGAAATTCCTTGGCCGGCGGCCATTTAGCTACCAATTGCTCGGCGGCCGTTTTGCGGGTGATAAAGGCCGGCTTGGACATGGCCGCAAGTAGTATCGGTCCGGACCGCTCCAACGGCCATGTCTCGGTCGCCCGGACTGCCGCCAATTGCACCTCGGAACTGCCGTCGTCCAACAGGCGTTGGGCGGCGGACTCCGCTTTTTGGTCGGGGAATAAGGCCAGGGCATCGGCCGCTTTGCGGCGCACGCGCCAGGACTGGTCGGCGGCGGCCTCGATGACCGGCCCTTCGACCTTGGCCGCGGCCAAAGCAGAAACCGCTGGGGCACGGACCGAATC
>JBEKSO010000411.1:0-4120 GCA_049516935.1 Thermoguttaceae bacterium | reverse complement strand
CCCGCGTTGAAGACGCCCTGCATGCCACCCGTGCGGCAGTCGAGGAAGGCATTCTGCCCGGCGGCGGCGTGGCACTGATTAGGGCTGCGGCCGTGGTCAAGCCCGAAGGGCTGTCGCAGGATGAAGAAGTGGGCTACAAGATCGTGCTCCGCGCCTGCCGCGCGCCATTGACGCAAATCGCCGGCAACGCCGGCCAGGACGGCGGCATTGTCTGCGAAAAAGTGTCTGAAATGAAAGGCCCCATGGGCTATAACGCCGCCACCGAAGTCTACGAAGACATGGTCAAGGCCGGCGTCATCGATCCCACCAAAGTCACCCGCACCGCCCTCCAAAACGCCTCCAGCGTCGCCACGTTGCTCCTAACCAGCGACGCCCTGGTCGCCGACAAGCCCAAAAAAGACAAGGCCCCCGCAATGCCGCCAGGAGGCGATGAGGATATGTATTGATGAAAAATTATATTAGTTTAGCCGCGACCCGAAGGGGAGCGAGCAAAGAGTTATAAAAAATGCAAAAGGTGTCAGGACCGCAAGTCGGGACTGACACCTTTCACTTTTTGAGGTACTTAAAATGCATCCAACTTGGTGGGAATGGTTAGGAATCATTGCAAGCATTATGACAATCGTTTCCTTTGTTTTTGCTCCTCGGAAATGGGGCCATGCATTAAGGGTTACCATTATGCGGTTTCTGGTCAATTTTATCCACTTTCTAAGAATTAGGTCGATTGTCTTTAATAAGAACAAAATAATTAATAACGAGCAAGCTTTTTGGGACTTTATAAAGGGAAAATGGCGTTTGAAGTGGGAAGGACGACCTAACACGTATGCTATTGATACTGAAGTCGCGGAGATTGATGACACTGGTATATATAAAACCGGAGGGCATCGCTTCAAAATTGAAATGCTGGAATATATTCCGGATAAGCGGACTGTGTTCTTAAAACATTTTGATTATAATCGCACTCCCGAACGAAATGAGTTGGAGATATCTGATGACGGCAGGGCTATGAGCGGTAAAGGATATACACCAGAAGAAATCAATCTTAAGTATAAACGAATTTGATGAATATAATATCGGGTGCCGCACCACACATTGATTTCTATTGATTGTTCATTCAGTGTTAGGATCGTTTACGATCCTTGTCCGCCGCAGGCGGTCTTAGGCCCGGCATTTCATGCCGGGTTGTGGGGGCAGAAAC
Organism: Thermoguttaceae bacterium; assembly: GCA_049516935.1. GTDB lineage: Bacteria > Planctomycetota > Planctomycetia > Pirellulales > Thermoguttaceae > JBEKIK01. Next base: position 2,925 of record JBEKSO010000411.1, on the reverse strand, counting down.
CTCCCCCATTCTCTTCCCTCTACGCCCGTTTACGGGCGTTCTCGATGTGGCGGCTTGAGCCTGTTGCGTTTCGGCGTTTATGCGTTCCAACCGGTCGTGGATTTTTCCCTGGGCGTGGTGCTCTTTTGCGGCTGGTCTACCAATCCTGAAGGGATTGAATACGACAGCCCGGGGTTGCCGCGCAGCGGCTACCCCGGGATAACGGTCACACGCAACTGTTTCAACCCTGAAAGGGTTGCGTATTAGGACGCGGCCACTGCGAAACCCCGTTGGGATTTTCCTCTTTTCTCGACCCTTTGAACTGGCCAAAAAAAAGGCTTGAATTCTAATGTGTAAAACAGTACACTTACCCAAGTCTTATACTCTTGGAAAGAATAAAAAGCACGGCCACATTGAAAAAAATAAAAGAAAGATCGAAGAACTGAATCCCTAAACGTGGAAATATCGCAATTTGGTGACCAAAACAAGACGTGGAAAAAATGGCGATTTGATCCCCAACTCGCGGAAGTAATGTTTAGCGAAGTGTGTTCCCACGCAGGAGCATGGGAACAAGGTGAATTCCAATCCCCAATCCCCAACGCCCAATCCCTAATTAATCCGTTTTTTCCGCCCCCAGCAATTCGCGGACTGGGGTGACGCGGGGTTTGCCGCCGGTTTCGGCGCCGGTGAGGAACTCGGCCAGGTAGCGTTGCCGTTCGCCTTTGCCGTTTAAGGGTTTGAAGTTATCGCCCTTTTGCAGGACGGGCCGATCTTCGGTGATGCCGCCGAACTGCCGCGATCCGGCCGCCTGGCAGGGAAACCAATGGCCTTCGCCTTTATCGTCTTCCAAGTAAAACTCCGGATAGCAGTGGCCTTGAACCCAGACCGTGCGGGAGGGGATATCGCCGGCCCGGCAAAGGGCGATAAACAGCGAAGTCATGTCTTCGCAATCGCCGGTGCCGTCTTTTAAGGCCGCGATTGCTCCGCGGAGCGGCATGCCTTCCTTGTACTTGACATGCTCGCGAGTCCAATCGTAGACGGCCTCGACCTTGTCCCAGGCCTTTTCCTTGTCGGCGATAATTTGCTTCGACAGGCTGCGGATCTTCGCGTCGCGGCTCTCGATCTTCGGGCTGGGCGCCAAATATTGCCGAATCTCAGGGCGGAGCTTTTTAACATCGGGCAGAACGTAAATGTCGGTGTCGTCAGGCGGTAGAATCGGCCGGCGTCTGATCGCCAACGTGACCAGGGCCTTGGCCTCCTGGCCCGAGCCCAGTTGCGCAATCTTCACGGTCATGATTTTGACCGTCCCGTCGATAATCTTGTAATCGACTTTCACTCCGGGCGAGATATCTTCATCCACAATTTTGACTTGCTGTTCGGGCCAGTCGGTGGGAATCGGGGCATAGCCGGTGATGGACTTGCATTCGCCGCCGGTTGCCGTGATGATCAAACCGGCCCGCCAGCGGAAGGATTTGCTGTCGCCCATCTTGACGCCTTGCGGTTCGGCGTCCCTGAATTGGGCGTGAAGCGCGGCCGTCATGGCGAGACTGAGAAACAAGGCTAATATGGGCGAACGCATGGACATTTTTCAGCCCGGCTGGTGTGAATGAAAATCTTAATGTAGCAGGCACACTCCGTGTGCCGTCTTGCTAATATGTAAGTATTTTAAAAAATACCAAAACGGCTCACACTGTGGCTACAAACGGCACACGGAGTGTGCCTGCTACATTTATTTTAAATCAGGCGTAGGCGTATTGGAAAAGAAAATATGCGAGAAAATCGATTATGTCTTGTATATCCAATGGAGGGGGGGGTGTTGCGATGCCGACCGTAACAAATCCAACGGTCTTGTCACGTAAAAGAAGATCGAAATAATAGGATCGAGATAACTTACACTGTTAAACGCCTTGGATTATTCATTGGAACGGCAGTTCAACTGCCGCCCCAACAAGAGGGATTAAAAGGGATTGATATGCCAGATTCTCGACCAACAAGCGGCCAGCAAATTTTGGAGATGACGGGCGGATTTCGGCCGGCCTGCGTAATCGGGGCCGGCGCCGAATTGGATATTTGGAGCCGATTGGGTGATAAAACTTTGTCGGCCGAGGCCTTGGCCCGATTGCTGGATTGCGACCTGCGAGCCATCACCATGCTCTTGGATGCCCTGTCCGCATTGGGTTTGCTTGCAAAAACCGAGGGATGTTATATTGTTCCCGGCGAAATTCGGCCCCTCATGACCGAAGGCAGCCCGCAAACCGTTCTGCCCATGATACGGCACCAGATGAATGTGATGCGAGGTTGGTCGCAGTTGGCATGGGTGGCCAAGTCGGGCGCTGCCGCACCGCGACAGGCCAGCATCCGCGGTTTCGAGGCCGATCGGGCGGCGTTCATCGCTGCCATGCACTCCGTTTCGCAAATGTTCGCCGACGATTTGGTCGCCCAACTGGGGCCGATGCGGTTCCGTCACATGTTGGACGTGGGCGGGGCCTCGGGCACTTGGACGCTGGCTTTCCTGCGTGCCGTGCCAGATGCAAAGGCGACGATTTTCGATTTGCCCGACGCCATTTGCCAGGCGCGTGAGCGGATGAAAAAAAGCGAATTCGCCTCTCGCGTGACGTTGGTGAGCGGCGACTTTTACAGCGACGATTTGCCGGCCGGCGGCGATTTTGCCTGGGTAAGCGCGATTGCCCACCAGCATTCGCGCCAGCACAATCGCGATTTGTTCGTCAAAGTTTTCAGGGCCTTGGATCCGCAAGGGCGGATTGCCATTCGCGACATTGTAATGGAGCCTTGCCGCACCAGCCCGCGCGACGGGGCGCTGTTCGCCATCAATATGCTGGTAAACACGGAATCGGGCGGCACGTTCACCTTTGAGGAATTCGCCGAAGATCTCCGGGCCGCCGGGTTTGTCGAACCGCGGTTGGCCGTCAGCGGCGAAACGATGAA
>JBEKSO010000410.1:0-4127 GCA_049516935.1 Thermoguttaceae bacterium | reverse complement strand
GACGTTGAATTCCGATTGCCCGGCAAGATCGGTCAAGTCGGTCAATTCCATGCCGAAGCGGAGGTCCGGGGCGTCGTGCCCAAAGCGCTCCATGGCCTCGTCGTAAGTCATCCGCGGCAGGGGCAGGGGCAGGTCGATATTTAAAATCTCCTTGGCTAGGCGGACCATCAATGGATCGATGACTCCGATAATATCTTCGGCGTTTACGAAGGACATTTCCAGGTCCAACTGGGTGAACTCGGGCTGACGGTCGGCGCGGAGGTCCTCGTCGCGGAAACACTTTGCAACCTGGATATAACGGTCGTAGCCGGCCACCATCAAAATCTGCTTGTAAAGCTGAGGCGACTGCGGCAGGGCGTAGAACGATCCCTGCTGGATGCGGCTGGGCACAAGATAATCGCGGGCGCCCTCGGGCGTGCTGCGGCCCAGCATGGGCGTTTCGACTTCGATGAAACCCAGGGCGTCGAAGTGATCACGCATGATCTTGATCATCCGGTGCCGCAAAACAAGAGTCCGCTGCATTTCCGGGCGGCGGAGATCGACATACCGGTACTTAAGACGGATGTCCTCGCCGGGCAGGTCCTTGCTCGTGGGTTGGAACGGAGGAGTAAGGCTTTTATTGAGGACCTCCAATTTTGCCGCGCGGATTTCGATCTCGCCGGTGATCAACTTCGGATTTGCCGTACCCTCGGGACGCCTGGCCACCTTGCCGGTCACTAGAATAACAAATTCGGACCGAAGCGTTTTTGCCAGATCCAGGATTTCCTTGCCGCCCTCGGGCGCGAAAACGATCTGCACGATGCCGTAGCGATCCCTTAGATCGACAAACAGCACTCCGCTGTGGTCTCGATAACTATCGACCCAGCCGCAAAGCGTTACCTGCCGATCCACGTCGCTTGACCGCAATTCGCCGCAAGTATGTGTGCGCAACAAGGTTATGTCTCCATTAGCAATATTCCACATGATAATATACGAATCCTAGATTATAGATTATGCTGGGGGTATCGTATAGTGGTTTTCATATGCTCTAATAAGATAAAATCCGCGGGGGATTTACCGCAACAACAACAATATTTTCTTGAAAGCCGGCACGGCCGGGGATTAAAACAAAGTAATAGGAGAAAATCATGGACAATGGAAAAATGTTTCATCGTCGCATACCCAGCCTAGGCTTGGTGATGCTGGTTGTGGGCTTTTTATTGACCACGTTGGGCACCATTATGCAGAACTCTGCGGCGGCGGAACCCAAGCCCGGAACCCCTCCCAAGATAGTGAAGACCTCGCCGCAAATCGGCGACACGGAAGTAGATCCAGAGTTGACTGAGATTACAGTGACCTTTGATCAGGATATGGGAGAAGGCATGTCATGGACCGGCGGCGGACCTGAACACCCGCCCGTAAAACCTGGTACAAAACCCTCCTGGCGTGATAAGCGGACCTGCGTTTTGCCTGTGAAACTCAGTGCGGGGAAGTATTATCGCGTGGGGATCAATTCCCAGAGTTTTAAGAATTTCCAAAGCGCCTCGGGAATTCCCGCCGATCAAACGGCTATTTACTTCACTACCAAGGGCGCCGGCCAGGAATTGAAAAATAAAGTGAAACAACCGGAAATCGTTTCTATGTCGCCCGCGAACGGGGCCAAGGACGTCGATTCGAAGATCAAGGAATTGCGAGTTACATTCAATGTTCCCATGGATGCGGGATTTTCATGGACGGGAGGCGGTGAAAAGTATCCCAAAATTCCCGAAGGAAAAGGCCCTTCTTGGACAAAAGACCGCAAGACGTGCATCCTGCCGGTAGAACTCCAGCCGGACTGGGAATATCGCCTTGGATTGAACAGCCTCTCGTTCAAGAACTTCCAGAGCGCAAGCGGCATTCCTTTTGAGCCGGTTGAATACTCTTTCAAGACAAAAAAATAAATTATTGACCAATCCAAATTGATCTGCTAAGATTCTCTGAAGCGGCGCCTGTCCTGCGGGCTGAGCGAGGGGGTATTTCGCACTTTTAACCGTGCCAATGCGCGGTAGATTATTGGAGAATTATTGTGGACAAACTTGATATTGATAAAATTGAAAAGATAATAGCCGACAGAAAAAAGGCCTATAAATACTTCGCGGAAAGTTCCGCTGTATTTAACTCTTTCCTGGATATGGAACAAAAGACATACTGCGACGGCAATCTGGATAAGAAAACCAAAGAATTAATCGCCCTGGGAATATCCATTTATTCCAATTGCGAATCGTGCATGGAATGGCATATCAGAGGGGCCTTGAATTCAGGAAGCTCACGGGATGAGATCATCGAGACCGTAGGAGTCAGCATGGAAATGGGCGGCGGGCCGGCCACCGTTGCCAGCAGATTCGCGATGAACGTTTTGGAATATTATTTCAATAAATAGCTGTTTTTTCTATTCAAAACCGCTTGCGGTTTCGCGGATTCGCTCAACCACTTGGGCCAGATCAATATTTCCCGTTATTGGCACAAATCGGCATTCGCCCAGGCTGCGAAACCAGGTGTATTGGCGCTTGGCAAGCTGGCGGGTGTGATGTTGGACCAAATCCAAGGTCTGGGGCAATGTGCGGCGGCCTTCGAGATGCTCGATCACTTCGCGGTATCCGACGGCCTGCCGGGCGGTTTTCCCCGGCGGTTTCGCATCGGCCAACAAGGCTCGCACTTCATCTGCAAATCCGTTTTCAAACATCTCACTTACACGGTGATCGATGCGGGCGCGGAGTTCATCGCGCGGCCAATCGAGCACGAACACGCGGCACTGCCCGGCAGGCGCAGCGACATCGAATTGTTTTTGAAATTCGCTGATCGGCTGGCCGGTAAGGTGAAAAATCTCCAAGGCCCGAATCAGCCGCCGCGTATCATTGGGATGCAATCGGGCAGCGGCCGACGGATCTATCTGTTGCAGTCGCCCATGGAGCCAGAGCGGGTCTTGGCTTTGGGCTTCTTGCTGAAGTTGCCGGCGAAATGCCCAATCAGCGGCCGGCCCTTGGAAAATCCCCCGCAGCAGCCCTTTTAAATATAATGGAGTACCGCCGACAAAAAGCACTTTCTTACCCCGGCCGGTAATATCCCGGACGCACCGGTGCGCGGCTTCGATATATTGGGCCAGGCTATATTCCTCGTGGGGATCGATGACATCGATTAAATGATGCGGTACGCGGCGGCGCTCTTGATCGGAAGGCTTTGCCGTGCCGATGTCCATGCGCCGGTACAGGGCCATCGAATCCATGGACACGATTTCGGCCCCGATCCGCAGGGCCAATTCCACGCCCGCCGCCGACTTGCCCGCGGCCGTCGGACCCGTTAGATACCAGCAATCGAGCAGCGGTTGAAATTGCATAAGGTCAACTAAACAAAAAAATCATATCTATGCAATGTAGCAGGCACACTCCGTGTGCCGTCTGTCCGTTGAACGAGTACTATCGAAAATATCAAAACGGCACACGGAGTGTGCCTGCTACATTACAGACGTTCTATTTACTGTAAACTTTTTTTCCGCGGAACCAGGTGGCCGCGGCCGGTTTGTCCGAATCGAAAAGCAGATCGTACGGACCGGCCGACTTGCGATTGGGCAGGGGCACAATGGCCAGGTTGGCGTATTTCCCGGTTTGCAAAGTGCCGATTTCCGCATCGCGGCCAAGTGCTTTGGCCCCTAGCAAAGTACCGAGCTGCAAAACGATCTGAGGATTTAGTTCCGGATGATGTTGCCTTACGTGGCGGATTTCGGCCAACAGGTCGAGATCGGGCGATGAGGCCCGGCCGTCGGTTCCCAAACACACTGTCACGCCAGAGGTCAGCATCCGTTCCAGCGGAAAGCGATCGTGGCCGAAATATTGATGGGTTCGCGGGCAATAAACCAGGGCCATAGTTTCCGCGTGATCGGCCAAAAGCCCGATTTCATCATGGCTTAGGTAGTTGCCGTGAATTATCAGCACGCGACCGGCAACGGCCAGCATTTCGAGATAATCCAAGGGCCGCGAACAGCACGATGCGGCGGCAGGATCGTAGGCCCCCAAATCGACCAATAAATCCTTTAAAGGTCCATTTCCCTCCTCCATCCACTGGATTTCCTCGCGTGATTCGGCCAGGTGCATTGCCAGGGGAAACTGCCGGCG
>JBEKSO010000409.1:0-4141 GCA_049516935.1 Thermoguttaceae bacterium | reverse complement strand
CGCCGCCGGCCAGTCGAGTAGCAGTTCCGCAACTTTTAACTATTCCGCCAAGTTGATTTCCACGGATCCGGTTACTTCGCAGCCCGTGCCCAATAGCGCTATTATCGTAACTTCCCAGGACACTAATGACAATCTTAGCGGTTTGCAAGTTGTATTAGACGGCACGGCCCAAGGCGTGACATATGACGCCGTCAACAAGACGCTGACCGTGGGCATTGATCCCAACGGGAATACCACGGCCGGCGACGTGGTCAGGATGATAAATGGCAGCGATTATGGCTCCAAGTTCCACGCCGCGCTCGATCCTGCCGGCGGCAACGACGGCACCGGTAAAGTAGTGGACGGTACATCCGGGATAATGTACGGCGCCAAGTTGACTTCGATAGATCCAATCACATTGGCTCCGGTCGCCGATACCGGGGTGATTGTATCGGCCGCTAATGCGAGCGACAACCTTAACGGCGTGCAAGTGGTATTAAGCTCCACGGCCACCGGCGTGACGTACGATGACACCACTAAAACACTCACCGTGGGCATCATTCCCGGAGTAACCACCGCCAACAACGTTGTCACGGCGATAAACACGAGCAGATTTTCGTCCTTGTTTCATGCCTCGCTCGATCCAATCGGCGGCAACACCGGCCTAGGGTATGTAATTGACGGGACTAGCGCGACAATGACGGCGGCAAGCACGCTCGACGGCTCGGACGTCAACAAAAAGGAAACGGAAGGAATTTTCACGGCTTTAATTCGACTCAAGCAGGCTTTAGAGAACAATGACACGGCCGGCATCGAACGGGCGGTGGGACTGCTCGATAAGGGCACGCAACAGTTGAATTTGTCTCACGCCGAACTCGGCGCTCGCCAGCAAGGCCTGGACGCGATGAAAGACCGCCTGGGAACGGAAAACACCGAACTGCAAAGCGTGCTTTCCAACGAGTACGACGCCGATATAACGCAAGTCGTTTCCGATCTTGCCGGACAGCAGGCCACATTTCAAGCCGCGCTCAAGGCCACCGCGAGCATTCTTCAAATGTCGATGTTTAATTATTTATAAGAGTGGGGGGGAAGAATGAGGCGGAAGGCGGAATGATGATTGCTACGTGCTGAAAAAACCGGTCTTAGGCCTCCGATCCCCGACCTGTGAATGCCGCTATCGCTCGGAATGAGGTCGCGCTTTTCGCTGCCGCCAGGCAGAAATGAATAGGCCGGCGCAGCCAATGGCGAGCAAAGCAATCGTGCCCGGTTCGGGAACGGTGTAGATGTAGTTCACCAATTCCGGAGACCCAACATCCGTGCTGATATAAAAATCGAGTTTCACCTGCGTTCCAGTGGGCGCGACAAGATAAGCAAAGTTCCACGATGTGCTCCACCCAGTTCCCGTAAGTGTAAAAAGGCCATTCAATGAACTATCATATCCGCTGTATGGGTATTCCTGCAGAGTAGCCGTTGATATGCCATCTTCGGTTGGGTTGTGTCCGTTTATGACAATGATTGTCCCGTTGTCTATCAAAAAATGTGTGTCGCGTGATTGGGGAATCGAACCGGGAGTCATTAGCGTGTTAGTAGGCGTACTATAGTAAGATGTTCCGAATATGTTAGTATACGGTTGCATAATTTGATATAGAGCAGGACTGGTCGGCGTCGTAATGCCGGTGCAGTCATTACTGATGCCGTCGAAGGCGTAGGGAGTTGCACCATTTTTTCCAACGGCGGTTAAAGTTATCGCCTCAAGCGGCAAGGTGACTCCCACATCGATTGGAGAGGAAATTTGGAGATCGAAATTCGTGCCGTAGTAAATGGTGTCCGCCCGAGTGGAGCCGGCGTTTATTGCCGCCATAAGGGCCATGAGCAAAGGGATTAAGCTCCACGATGGAGATCGGGCCTGTGGTGTGAATCTCATGATGCGGTTTCCTCGATGATTCGATGCTGCATTGCAGAAAAACCCAGGATGCTATTATAATATGTGTTTTTAAGAAGTAAAGTAGCGGAAGAAAATAATCAACAGGAAATCTGTCTTAAAAGTCACCTTTTTCCCCCCCGAAATACGGCATAATTATGGATTGGAAAAAAATTAAAACCTAACGATAAGCTTTAGAATGACGTGAACTATTTAATTTCATTAACAGGGCAAGCAGTCCGGAAACAAGCAACATTAATGTTGAGGGTTCGGGGACACTACGTAAAAAAGCTTCCATATCGAGTGGCTGGGAAGTGCCGACGCCGCCTTCGGTGGCCCAACTGGCTAAATTACCCCAGTTTTTTCCGAGAATAGCGAGGTCAGCGGAGTTAACCGCTCCATCACCATTTAAATCTCCCTCGTTCCATAAGTATCCGCCCGCTTGCCCGGCGGCTCCCCAGTATTTGCCCATAATCGCAAGATCCGCCAAATCGACCTTGCCGTCAATGTTGATGTCGCCGGGAGTCACTTGTTTCCAGGTCATCAGCGGATCGCCGACAACCGTGTTCACATAGGAAAGCTGATACAGGGAACTCCACGCGGCCTCGCCCCAGGTTTTACCGTCCAAAAGCATTGTGATCATCTGGTCTTCATTGGCCTCGTTCTCAGGCCCGTTTTGGGGTTCATCGACGTTGCCCACGCCGACAGTGCCGCCCTTGCCGAGCCATTGGGCAACAAGTCCCTGATTGGGGATGATGCGCCATTGTTCCGGCGGCAGGTCTGGGGGGCCTACCTTCTCTCCGGCGTCTATCTTTGCGGCCGTAGCCTGGTCGAACGTAAAGGCGTTATAGCTCTCGTGACTATTGAAAACCGCCCCGTTGGCAATCTTCTGAAACTGCAATTGAGTGTTGATATACTCAGGTCCCATTCCGCCGTGTACGCCTTGGGTATCGTAGCCGATGACCGGACCGAGCGCGGTGGTCACAGCGGCAGTGGTGGGGTTGTAGGTGGTGGAGAAGTAGGTATTGCCCGATCCCAGGACGTTTTTGAGTTGCGTCACCATTGCCTGGTCGGTAACGTCTGCATTCGGATCGTTGTCCATCACCACGTAACTGGAATTGGCTATGGGAAGCAGATAGACATTTTTTGCCTTAGTAATGGCGGCGGTGACATCGGATACGGTGAACCCGTCCAGCCGCGAAGTCAGATACATTCCTCCCAATGTCGGATCCGTATGGCTGAACGAAGAAGTAGTTGTGCTTTGATAGTAAGGGTTATTTACAAAATGAGGAGCAACATAGGGTAGCAGGCTGCGAGGCGTATAAGACTGGTCGCCCATTTGCAGCAGTGCTGTGTTCAGCCAATCTGGGGCATTTTGCACGCCAATTGTGTTGATGCGAGTCAATTCGCTTTCCAGGCTGGAATAAGGCTGCCAGTAATCGTAGTATATGGTCCGTTGGATTCCGGATGCATCAGTATACTGAAATCCGTCCGGATTGTTCGGATCCGCAGGATTGGCCATATAATTCGTGATGCGCAAGGGCAGGCCCTTGGTGGTTACGATCGTATCGATATTTATATTATTTTGTGTCCCAAGCGTGCTAATCGCGGTCTCGACCTGCGGCCGAATAATAGTCAGATAGTCTGAGGCCGAAATATCCTCGCTGGTGCCGAGACCCTGCAAACCAATGACGTTACTGAGAGGGATGCCTCGCGTGGAGGCGTATTGCTTGGCAATATAATCGCCGCCATGGGTTCCGTCGGTCCATGCCGGATTATATAAGACAAGAACATTATCTGGCGAGATGGTGCCTAAAGCAGCCGGTCCAATGATGATCAGCAACCATGGCACCAACAAAATGCTGTTAGCCCATCGCATTGCGATCACCTCACAGATTATTGCTTACAATCCCAGGTTCCCCACGTAAATCTTAATTATTATGCTGCGAGTATCAAAGAGTGTATTATACACAATCCTCTAAAACTCACAAGTATAGTTTTAATGTCCCTGCCATATAGGGCAATAACAACGCCTTTATCTGCCATAAATTCGGCGGACGGCACTTGCCAGCAGCAAGATAACCGCACCGATGATCATCAAAACTCCCGTGCCAGGCTCAGGTACAGGGCTAGGCGGCTCATTATTCGGATCATTAATATTAGCACCAGGCCCTCCGACAAGAGTAGCAGTGGCAGTCCCGGGCCCAAAAGGACTGGTAAAATAAAGGATATTGCTCTGAT
>JBEKSO010000408.1:0-4149 GCA_049516935.1 Thermoguttaceae bacterium | reverse complement strand
GGCCAGTTTTCCCCAGCAATAATAAACGATAAAGGCCGACGTCAACTCCAGCACGAAAAACACCCATTCGGTGGCCCAGCCGAATACGAACGTGCGAATTAGCAGTTCCGTGGACAGCGGCGAAGCCAGCCCGATCGTCCACCAGATGCCCACGCCGGTGATCGCACCGAAAACCACGGTCAAAAGAATGAAAAATCCCGCGTGCCTCTTGAGGTATTCCAGGTACGCGCGGTCTTTGCTGCGGTAGGCGTATCCCAATTCCACGGCCAGGAACAATCCGCCGCCCACGGCATAATGCGAAACCAATACGTGCACCGTGGCGATTACCGCTATCAGCATGGGCGCGGTCAGATGCGGAACATACCACCAAGGATAATGCATGGCCGGTAGACTCCTTGTGGGTTGATTTTTTTGTATTGAGGTTAATGGGAATCAGAAAACTAATGTCACGCGCAATAGCCGGCGGCTAACAGCCGCCGGTGGGAATTCGCCTATATTTCGGCGGTCATTGTCTACCAGCTATTGACATTATTAATCTGATTCTCAATAAATCTCGCGCTAGTGTTAAAGTCTTATGTCTCAGAGATCAAGGTTCAGGGTTCAGCGTGGCGCACAAGATAACAATACCAGCAAACCCTGGTTTGTAAAGGCCCGCCTCGATTGTCATTTACCGGCCTCATCGGCCCTTGTTTCCGGCGATTTCCCGGGAATTTGCCCATTTAAAGAATGATCCTGCTGTTCGATCGTTCCGGGATCCCGGGAAGATGAATTCATGCTGGAAGGTTCGTTAGATGAATCGGAACGCGACCGATCGACGTTCTGTAACGATTCTGTAGTGGCGCTCCGACTCGGAGCCGCCGTCTGGGATTTCCCCATTCACGTACCCACGCCAGCCATGGGCAGCACCCAGCGGATCACCACGAACCAGCCCACTATGAGACAAATTATAATCGCCGTTTTTTTCTTGGACATGATTATACCGAGTTGCTCTTTCTTGTTAAATGATTTCTCTTGGTGCCAAATATTTTAATTCAATAAACTTGTTTTCCTTCGATACCTTCCGGCCCTACGCGAACTGTGACCCTGTTATGATAGCCTTTCGGGCCTCCGGTAACATAACCAAAGGTTGTTGATTGGGTCGTTCTATCTTCAAATACAACATCCACTTTGAAGCCGCTGTCCCCATTGACTTTAAAAGCGAGGGTCTTTGAATTTCCGGGAGCAATGTCTGCAAGGTGATATTTTTCTCCACAAACAGTAATGGTAATTTGAGAAAGGGTTTTCCCTGATGTATTATCAACAACAAGCAAATTTCTCGACCATTGCCAAATTACGCCTGCCGCAACGGCAATTAGAAAAAGAAATATTCCCGCGATAACAGCCGTTTTTTTGCTTCCCATTTAATAATGCCGAATTTATTGTGCTTTGCTTTTCATTGCTCAGTCATTCGATGAAATTATTTACATAGAAGATATATTAATGAAGGATCATAGTCAAGTTTATCCTAAAACGCCATCATCATTAAATGTCGAAATATCGGCGTTGCGGTCTATAGCACTCCGATCTTATCCAAATGATGTTTCAAATGGACCAGATACTGATCTATCACGCTGCCCAGGGTTACCGGCTCCTTGCCGCCGATTGTGCATTTTACCTGCAACTTCTCGGCCGGAATGCGGCGGATCACGTGCGCCAGGTGCAGGTTGTATAAGCGCCACAATTCTTTCAAGTCGGGCCATGATGTGCTGTTGTAATCTTGCATGCTCACCCATTTTTCCTGGTCGTACGCGGGCGAAACAAGCTCGCTGGCCTGTAGCGCACGCACAAAACGTTGATGATTGTTGGCGGCCGAGTCGACCAGGTGCCCTATCACTTCTTTCTTGGACCACTTGGCCTCGGACGGCTTATAGCCCGCCTCGGCCGCGCTTATGGCCCTCAACCTTTCGGCCGCGGACTGTACGATCTGGCTGAGTTCATCGGCAATTTGTGTCATGGAATTGCTCCAATTAAAAGTTTGTTTGGTCGGAATGCTCCGAAATGTTTTTATGTTGCGAAGCCTCTGCGAATCATTCGTCTTTCGGTTTCTCTTCCAGCCCCAATTGCACCATCCGCCGATACAGCCGGGGCCGGGTTAAACCCAAAAGCCGCGCGGCTTTGGCCTTGTTTCCTTTCGATCGGCTCAGGGCCCGCCGGATCAACTCCCGCTCCACGCGGCCAAGATATTCATCCAGTACAATTCGCTCTTCCGGCCGGCGCGGATATGCCGCCGCGGAAGCGGCCAAACGCAGACGCTCGGGCAGATCGTCCACGCCGATTTCATGTCCGGAAGCATGCCTGTGGGCCTGGATGGCCGTTTCCATCAGTTCATCCAGATTCCCCGGCCAGGAATAGGAATAAAGTTTATCCAGCGCCTCAGGCGTGAAACCGCCTACTTGTTTGCCTCCCTTGGCATTGCACTCTTCCAAAAACACCTGGGCCAATAGCGGCAGATCATCACGCCGCTCATTTAGCGGCGGCAACACAATGGTAATTGTGCTTAGAACCGCCGCCAGATCTTCGCGGAATTGACCCCGGGCGCTCAGTTCGGTAAGGGCTATTCTTGCCGTGGAAATCAAGCGAAAGGCAAAGGGCTTCCGGGTTAAAAAAACGGCCAACTCCATCTGCAATTCGGCTGGAATTTCATCCACGTGATTAAACAATATCGTCGTTTGCCGGGCTTTTTCTCCCGAAGCACTGGCTCGGGCAAGCGCGGCCACCGTCGACAAAATTAAATCCCCAGCCACCACCGAACAGTCCAAGGGAATCAGTCCCCCTGCCGGCGACGTTGCGGCATAATCCGGCAAGCCCGCGTAATGGATGGCCGCGGCCAGGTGCCGGCGCCCGCTCCCCGCCGGACCGACCAAAAGCACGCTCGTACGGCTGGCTGCCGCCAGTTCGACTTGCCGCCTGGCCAGCAGCATGGCCGGATTCGCGCCTACCAGCCGGTCGACCCGATAACGTCCGGTCGCCTCTTGCCGAAAACGGCGGATCACTTTGTGCAATTCCACGCCTTGCGGTTCCTCGCCGGATGAAAGATCCGTGGCGGAGACATCTTCCGGTAGATCTTCCGCGTCCACTACCGCGACAACGCCGATCGTTTCTCCGGGAGGCGATCCCAAGGCGTGAAACCACGCCCGCCGACGACGCATCCGGTCGTCTCCGCTGAAATATGAAATTTCAGCCGAAACGTCCTGACCCGCAATAACCCCTGGAGGCGGACATAGCCCGGCCGCAACCATTTCAGGAGAAGAAAACCCCACAGGCGTATGATACAGGCATTTTACACCGGGCAGTTGCTCGGCAATTGGACCCAACCATTTACCACACTCCTGGTTGAGGAAAACAATCGTCAACTCATCGTCCAATACATAAACCGGCTGCGGGGCCGTATCGAGCAGCCTAGCTATCGCCTTTGCATGGATCTGTTTGGCAGCCATTAAATATCCGTCTGCAAATAACCGTGTAAGAGAAATAAAAAGGCGAAGTGGGAAAATAATCTATTTTAGATCGATAATAACAATAAAAATGTTTCCCATTTTACCCCTTCCCCCCTTTCCCTCTTTACACTACGGCTTAATGCAATCATTCTTATACAAAATTAGAAATAATCTTTCGCCGGGGTGACATACAGTTGTCACTGCCGCCTGTAATAATACCCTAATAATTCAAACCTGTGGATAAACGTAGTTCCAAAAAAAAACACATCACCGCTTCGGGCTGCTGGATTTGGGGCAGGCTGAAGCGGTGGTTTTTTTTAAAGAAAAACATATATCGGCCCAAAATCAATAGTGTAAGTCAAAGCTTTTTTCTATTTTGGGGGCCTGGGATATTACCGGCCGGGCCTGATTCGATGCCTTTAGCAACGGTCCGGGATAAAAACTTATAATAATTGTCACTATGGCGCACGCCGCGGCAGCCGTAAATGCCCCCCATCCACCTTCCGTCCGAGGCTCGGCCGCAGGCGAACGAAAATACATTACTCCCACGATCCGCAGGTAATAGCCCGCCGATATCGCCGCGTTCAGCACGCCCAGGATCGCCAAAACCACAAACCAAAGCCGTACATTCCCGCCTGCTCCGGCATCCATGCTGAGCGCGCTTCCGAATATC
>JBEKSO010000407.1:0-4163 GCA_049516935.1 Thermoguttaceae bacterium | reverse complement strand
ATCAGCAGGATCTGCTTCGCCACGTCGTCGAAGACCTCGCCCTCGGCGAAGACCTTGCCGTATTGCGCGTAGAACGTCGCTCCCATGAACAGTCCGTCGAGCCACATCTGATTGGGATAGCGCTGCTTGTGCCAGAAGCCGCCCTCGCTGGTCCGCGGTTGCTCTGCGAACTGACGCCGGAGGAGCTGCGTGGCCTTCTTCAACCGCTCGTCGTGGGTTTGCTCGTAGAGCATCAGCAGCGTCCGCCCGGGCGGGATCATGTCGAGGTTGTAGTCCTGGAGTTTGTAGGTGGCGATGCCGCCTTCCGGAGTGACGAACGACTCGGCGATCTTCGCGCCGTAGGCCGCCATGGCCGCGTCGTCCAGCCGCTGGCCCAAAAGGATCAGCGAACGCGACAGGAAGCCTCGCGTGTAGTCCCAGCGGGCCGCGGGGTTGGGATAAAACATCTTATCCCCTTGACGGGCCATCTCGGATCGCGCCATCCGCGCCGACCACTCCAACGGCGTGGCGTCGCCGAACTTCTCGCCCTCTCCCGTGGCGGGGGCGACGGCAAAGGTGCAGGCGGGTGTAGCGAGCGCGGCGGCCAAAAACAGGACACCGGCGCAAAAATATGATGTGACGCGAAGAAATCTCATGGTTGGGCCTCCTTTGAAACGACGACGACCGCTCGATAGACGGCACAGGCGGAAAGGACGCCGGCCGTGAACACCCAAGCGGCAGACGACAGGGTGAGTTGCTTCATGGCGATGGGAGCGGTGAAATTTAAGGATCGGACATGCGGCCGAAAACAATCACTGATAGGAAATTTGATTTTCTCCTACAGGATCTTAGTATAACATGAGAAACTGGCGAATCAAGGTGGGGCAGGAGTGGCCGGACGATCATGCAGCAAACTGTGGGTGGACCTTTGACTTCAGCGATGTTGCGCGAATCGTGATATCGGCCTTCT
Source organism: Thermoguttaceae bacterium (assembly GCA_049516935.1). Lineage (GTDB taxonomy): Bacteria > Planctomycetota > Planctomycetia > Pirellulales > Thermoguttaceae > JBEKIK01. The sequence goes on along the minus strand of JBEKSO010000407.1, from coordinate 3,214 downwards.
TGTAGTTCTGCCTCGTTGTGGAAATCAGGAAGTTCACGGTTAGATAAAAAAACTCGATCGAAAGCCCTCTGTTCCCACATGGCAGCCAATGTCCAAGCGGCCTGTCCCTCTGGTGCTTGAACAGCTTGCACTGCTTGTATCCAGGAGTCCCGCAATCAGTCGTCAATAGTTCGCCGCCATTTCCGATTTTCCTTTAGGGCTCAGACCTCTTATCATCGCTATTTTGTCTGCAAATTGGGTAACGTGCGATACATAATGAACTTAGCGGCCTGTGTTGGGCCGAGCGAGATTGACTGCTAAAGAGCCTCAATTTGCCCTTCTTCGAGCCGACGTGATAATTAAATCTCTTGGGGGCAACGATTGGGGGGGCGATGATTCGAGGAGGTCGCCCATGAGCGTTGAACTTTCTCCGAATTATTGTGCGAGGTCCGATAAGGGTGCCAGCGGCAATGGATTGTCTGTCTTGGCAACGCTGATTGCTCCCTTGTTCGCCGTGTTGCTGTCGCAATACTTGAACAATCAAGAGAAGCACCAAACGACGTTCAGATTGCCGATCCAGGACACCGACGCCGGCCGCCAAGAATCTCGGTATTCAGAGCCCTGCCCGGTATCCTCGATGGCCAAGGATTCGCCAAAAGATCACGTCCAACCCTGGCAAGCGTTTCCTCTGAAATCGGAGCAGCAAGCCCTGGCCAAGAAGCTGATCGGAGGGGTCAACGAGACGCAAGACAATCCAGCCAGCCAGTTTGTTTTGCTACTGCTCACCAAGGACATTGCTACTCAGGCAGGCGATGGACAGACGGCATTTCAGGCGATTGACACATTGGCCGAAAAATTCCAGGTCGATGCCAACATAATGAAGATGACGGTGCTGGCCAAGTTTGCATCCGCCGCCCAGAAGCCGGCACAGCATCGGTCCATCGCCGAGCAAGCGTTGAAACTGGCGGATCAAGCCGTTGGCCAAGACCATTTTATGGTTGCCACTCAGCTTGACAAACTGGCCCTTACAGAAGCCAAAAGAGCACTCGATAGGGAACTCCTTGCCCAAGCCCAAGACCGGATCGATGAAGTAGCGGAACTGGTCAAGGCAAGGGAGCGTCGCTCAAAGTGAAGCATCTCCAAAGCGAAGAAGCCCGCTCTTTGCCGATGCGGGCTTCTTTCAAATAAGGGCTGGGGAAAATGAAAAATTGCACGAAACAATAGGGAATAGACCCACTCTATTCCCTACCGTAAACCAGCGGGTGGATCAAGCATGATAGCTCTCCCTTGCGTTGTCACTGGTAAACAACAAATCTTCCAATAAATTATTTTACGGTGCCGGGCTAGTTGTGGTTCGGACAAAAAATCTGTCAGTTGTAAGTCTATGAATGCCAGCAACTTGCGATTTAAGCATGTCATTTGGACATTTTGCCGGGCTGGATCGCATGTCGTTTGAGTGTAGCGGGCGCCATGGCCACACTTGCGTGGCCATGCGGAGTAATTCTCGGAAAACATGCCCACGACGAGCGCGGGCATGGTGCTCAACAGATTACACTTATCTGAGAAATGCTCTGACCCTTGTTGTTCATTGCGTCGTGAAAAAATCAATAAGACTGCGTCTATAAAGGTTGGATAGGAGGGGAGCAAAAGTCTTATACTCCCCAGTAGGTGTCGGTTTGGCTCCCCGCGGATGGTTCCGAAATCCACTGCTGCCAATGCGTAAGTATTCGCTCCAATAACCGGCAGTTTTGTAAACCCGGCACGCTGCCGCGAAGTTCGATGATCTCGTTTTTGCAGTTGGCCGCCTGGCGAATGTTTGAACAATGCCGTGCTTTGATCAGTATAGTTCGAGCCAGTCCAATGGGACTTCCCAACTCTTTTTGTATGTGTTGTGCGTGATTCAGCCGTTCGAGCGCTTCCATAGTGGAGCGTTCCTGTTTAGCCAGACCTGTCCAGGCGAAATCGGCCAGATCGCCGGTGAAACCGTGTTCGTTCAATATGTGTTCGGCCCGATTCAGGCAGATGCGCGCTTTTCTCTGCCTGCCAGTCAGTCGATATGCGTTGCCCAGTGTGGCCAAAGCACGCCCCTGGATGCGTAATGCGCTTGAGAGCCGATTCCTCAAATGCCAGAAGGGCTCCAGGACTCTCAGGGCTTCGCCATATTTCTCCTCATGAAGCAAGGCGTAACCCAGGTGTTCGCGAAAAGCCAGCGCATCCCCGGAATCTTGCTCGGCGGCTTGGGCCTGTTCAAGCAACTCCCGGCCGCGCTCGAGCCAAGGTTGAGCCTCGGGCGGCAGGTCCAGGCTGCGGAAGCGATAGACAAAAACATAATCGCCTGCAATTGCCAGATTAATGGGTTGATCGTGGTAAAGAGCGTCGAGGTATTGTATGCCGTCGGTATAACCGCGGCGGCTTTGGAGCCATGCCCGATAACGCAACATATTAGGACGCGCTGTTGCCGGCGTTCGCCGGAATAATCTTTCAAGAAAGAGGAGATGCTCGTGAGCGACATGATATGCTCCACGCTGATACTGCTGATCAATTTGTCTTTCCAGCGATTCCGGCGATGGACATAAATGCCGTCTTGATAATGTTTCAAACAATGTTGTTTCAGGCAATTCGGCTTCCCATGGGCCGTATTCTTGGGAGAATGGCTGGGGAAGTTGGGAGCAATGGCGTTCATTCCTATCGCTTACCCATGCCCAATCAATCACCAGGTTTCTTTTACCCGCATTGGAACGTATGAACTGTGCACGGGTCCGTGCCCTGGTGGCGGTATCGGGAACATACGGATCAGGCTCGCCGCCCGGAGGAAGAGGATCGGCCACGCGGTGCTTCAGCAATTTCTGCTGTTCCAACAAGTGGAAGACCGACTGGAGATTGCTGAATTCATGGTAGTTCTGATCTAAAAGGGCCAACTCCTCAAATAGATTCGAGACATTTAAAAGATCCTTCCAAGAATAACCCTCGCTCGACAGCACCTGGCTGAACAAGGCATGCTTTGTCCAGGCGTCTAAGCGGGCTGCCAGCCAGACGTTGTTTTGTTCTTCCATGGCGTGCAATGCGGCCTCCCAATCGGCAAGCAGGCGCGGAAACCATAATGGGAGTTTTTTTTGCGAAGCGGCATATTCACGTGCGCCTTGCAGGTAGACCCGCTGGACTTCGATCGCGCGAGGGTCCGCTTTTAAACATTCACCCGGTTTGGCCAATACATTGAACTCCTGCATGGCACTTG
>JBEKSO010000406.1:0-4183 GCA_049516935.1 Thermoguttaceae bacterium | reverse complement strand
CCACGATCGCGTCGACCGATGTATCGATGCGGCTGACAAAGAAACTTGCCACGCTGCCCATCCGGCCGACGTCGCCTTGCCCGCTGGCAAGCTCTTCCAGGGCCTCGATGTAAGCCCCGGCGACTTGCTCGTAGACCTTCTGCGAAAACAAAAGTGTAATATTGACGTTGATACCTGCGGCAATAAGTTGCCGAATGGCTGGAAGGCCTTCCGGTGTGCCGGGTATCTTGATCAAAATGTTTTCCCGCCCCACCTTGTCCCAAAGCCGGTGCGCCTCGGCCACCGTGCCCTTCGTGTCGTGAGCCAGGTAAGGCGAAACCTCCAGGCTCACGTACCCGTCCACGCGCCCGGTCCGCTCGTATATCGGCCGCAATACGTCGGCGGCGTCTTTGACGTCCTTTATTGCCAGGCCCTCGTATAACGTCATGGAATTGTGGCCCTTGCACTTCGCGGCGCTTGCCAGGAACCCGTCGTAGTCCGTGCTGCCGGCAATCGCCTTTTCAAAAATCGAGGGATTGGATGTAATGCCGCTTAGATGCTCTTCGGCAACCTTGCGCTGTAATTCGCCGCTGTCGATCAAATCCCGGCGGATATAATCCAGCCACACCGATTGCCCAAGTTTTTGCAATTCCCCAAGCGGATCGCCGGCCCGATTAGGCTGTACGGGATCCCCGCCTGCTTGTTGAGGCGATTGATCTTTATGCGGCGGTTGATCCTTAAGCAATGCCATCATGAAAATCCTCCCTGTCTTTTGCCCCTAAATTTCAATGCTTCTACAAAATGACGTGTGCCACTGCTTGCTTGCAAGCAGTGCCGTTGGAACTGCTGGGAAAACACTGCTTGCATGCAGGGCGCCGACGGGCGCCATGCCTTGCATGGTCGGTTGGTCGTGGCACTTATATTGACCTTTAACTTCATTTTGGTAAAAGCTCTTAATACTTTTGCGTCAGTAATCGCGCCGCTTGATTGTCGATAAGCCAGATCAGCTCACCGTCCGCCGGTTGGACGCCCGACGCCGGCCGATCCTCGCGAGGCGCCTGCCCTTCGAGAACGTCGCGCAGGGCCACGGCTTTATCCTTGTCGGAAACCAGGAATACAACCTGCCGCGCCGCGTTAAGCGCCGGGTAGGTCAGGGTAATGCGGTCCACCGGAGGCGGCGTTATGCCCGGCGTTGTCCACGTTACCCAGGCGTCTGTCACTTCCAACGCATCGGAAAAGGGAAACAGCGATGCTGTATGACCGTCCCTGCCCATCCCTAAGAATATTAAATCGAACCGGGGCGGTGTTGTTCGATCGGAAATGGAAAAAAACTCGGCAATTTGTCTCGCATACGCTGCCGCGGATTCCGCCGCATTACGCATTTCGCTCGGCATGGGAAACACATTTGAGCGAGGGATCGGAACCCGCTCGATCAGGTTTTTTCGAGCCATCCCGTAATTGCTCCGTGGATCGCTGGCGGGAACGAATCGCTCGTCGCCGAAAAATAGATATACACGCGCCCAATCGATTGCCGATGCCCGATCGGCCTGGGCCAATAGGGCGTACGTTTTTTCCGGCGTGGACCCGCCGGAAAGTACAAAGGTGAATCGCCCTCGTTGAGCAATTGCATCGCGCGCTGATTGGATTACAAGGTCCGCCGCCCTGGCTGCCAGGTCGGAAAAGTCTCCGCATATATTGACAACCCGTGTCGCCATGTGTGTTCCCAAAGTCGTCATCACGCTCTCCAATCTGACACAACCCGCCACCGACCGCCCTGCCGGCAACCGGTAAATATCTCCCATTAATAAATCTGTGTGGCTGTATGGTATACGGCGAGCACTTACCAGTATAAGTATTATTAGTAGGTATTGTGGTAAAAAATAGCACCCTTCCGAGCGGTGCCACACGCTATACGCTCATCGCTTCGGCATAATGAGCCGGTTGATAGCGTCCGGGCGGCGTCCGGAAAGCAATACCAAAACGGTTCCAGCCGTTTATGGCCACGATGGCCAAAGTCAGTTTCACCAGTTCGTCATCGGTGAAGTGTTTCCTGGTTTCCTCAAAAACCTCGTCCGACACATGGTCTTCGGAGACTTTAGTCAGCGCCTCGCACCAGGCCAGGGCGGCCCGCTCTTGTTCGCTGTAAAAAGGCGATTCCCGCCATGCTTCCAACAAGTAAAGACGCTCTTCGCTTTCACCCTCGGCCCTCAGGTCTTTGGAATGCATGTCGATGCAGAACGCGCACCCATTGATTTGAGACGCGCGTAGATAAATCAGGTCGATAAGTTTCTTCTCCAGTCCGCCGGCATTGACTGTCTCCTGCAATGCCAGCATAGCCTTATATGCCTCTGGAGAGGTTTTCCAATACTTTAGTCTGGCTTCCATGGATATTCTCCTGTCTTCTCTAATTTCCGCTTAGGTTTCAGGTCAAAAATACGTTCAAGTTCTTCCGCTTGTAATGCAAGTCGAAATAACTTTCCCCCTGATTAATTCTACAAAATCTGGCAAGCCATGTTTTAGGCACTCGCCAGGGGTAAAAGGCTGCTAGCATAAATCGGAACACCGGGCCGGCGGTTAATAGCCCTTCTGCGGCCTAAATATGGGGTCTGTACGGATTTTTGTGTCGGGGTGAAGTGGCACGGCCATCTTGGCCGTGTTTCTTCACGGACTGGAAGTCCGTGCCACCGCTTGACACATAATTTCTTACAGCCCCTAAATATGGTCCTTCACCTCATTCTAGGAATATATAATGCTTTCTATATAATATAATTTCTGTTAAGATAGTAGGGATATTCCTGATGCCAAGCGGACTTTAGTTGCCCTGCATCAATGAGTTGAATGACATAACCTGACTGTTGTTTTTCGCCGTTGAAGTTAAAACACATGATTTAAGGAACTCTGACAAAACCTCCCGTATCCCTTTTAGAGAGGGTTAGGATGAGGGCAAAACCTTTAAACTCATCCAAAGTGGAATGCGGTTTTGTTAGAGTTCCTAAGACAGCCGGGGGAGAATGCTTATGCATGTTTTGCCGGTCTTATTTAGGCATGATGCATCGACTAATATCGCATCAGACAAAATCCCATCGCGACGCTCCGCTGAGGCCTTCTCTTGTTTCACGGCTATTTCCCATTGGCTTTCATTTTGTGTTAGTTTGTGCGCATTTGCAGTAGGTTATCCGGCCTATGCCCACACCATCAGAACCATCGGGCCGTTTGAGGTGACTAATCACAACAGCACCGATCCGGGCGATGAAGGCGGCTCAAGTACTCAGGATTGGACCGGCCCTGAAATCGAAGACATCACCTCTTGCATCGCTACCTGGGCCAGCCGCATAACAAACCCGCCTGCTCGGCAAATCAAATTGCATTTGTTTTGGAACAGTTTGGGCAGCAACATCCTTGGCCAGACTTTGAACCCCAGCGTCGGCAACAACACCACCAGTTGGTCCGATACCGAGCGAGTCTGGCGTACGGGCGTTAATCTATCGGCTTCTCAGAGTTACGACGCCAGGATCTCGCTCAGTACAGGTATAAACTGGAATATCGGCTCCGCAACTCCCTCTTCCAACCAGTACGATCTTCGCAGTGTTATTACCCACGAACTTGGGCATACGCTGGGATTCGATTCTACTTACGATCCTAGCTCTGGATTTTCGTCCCTAGGACTAAGCGCCTGGGACAATTACCTCAGGGATAATGCTGGTCATAGACCACCCTTGGCAGGCGGATTCGGTGATTTCTCCGCAACGGGCAATCCGGACTATTTCGTCGGCCCCCTTGCCGAAGCCGCCTATGGGGCATATTTAGGCACCAATGTTTCCACTCCGGTCCCAGTTTACGCCCCCAATCCCTATCAACCCGGTTCCAGCATGTCCCATCTCAACCAGTCCTCTCTGTCCGATGCCCTGATGAAGCCCATCCTCGGCAACGGAGTCGTTACCCGGTCGCCCCTGCCATTGGAATGGGCGATCCTCCAAGATTTAGGCTGGTCGGTGGTCGGCCTTAAGAATTGGACCAAGGGCGCAGGCACGCTCAATTGGAACAACACGGCAAACTGGGGCCCCGGCGGCTTGCCCGACTCAACCTGGAACGTGACTTTCTCCAGCACCGGCTTGACCAACGGCGATACGGTAAATATGGGCGGCGATCGGACCGTCAATGCACTGACCATCGACAGCACCGTCAATTTCACTATCGGCGGCGG
>JBEKSO010000405.1:0-4188 GCA_049516935.1 Thermoguttaceae bacterium | reverse complement strand
GCATCCCATGCACGTTGCCCCCTCGACCTCGGCTTTGTTGAATTCGTTGATTCGCGGGGCCATGTACGGGCAAACGTGCACGCAAGTCATGCACGAGATGCACTTGTCCGGATCGACCCAGGCGATCTGTCCGCCCACGGGCATTTTCTTCTTGGACAGGATCGATGCCGCACGGCCCGCCACCGCACTGGCTTGGGCGATGGTCTCGGTAAGAAACTTCGGCGCGTGGGCCGTGCCGCAAAGGAAAAGCCCTTCGCTGGCAAAATCGACCGGGCGGAGCTTCATGTGTGCCTCGAGGAAAAAGCCGTCAGCGTTTAACGGCACGCGGAGCAATTCGGAAAGCTCGGTGCGGTCCGCTCTGGGTATCATTGGAGCCGCCAATACAACCAGATCCGGTTCCAGATTAAAATCGCGCCCCAGCGAAGGCTCATGAACCCGCAGTTGCAGGCGGCCATTGAACGCCAGTTCCGGCGGTTGCTCAGGCTCGTAACGCACAAACAATACTCCCTTTTCCCGGGCTTCGCGATAGGCGGCCTCGCGGAATCCGTAAGTCCGCATGTCGCGGTAGAGCACTATGATTTTTGCTTGCGGATAAAGTTTTCGCAGTTCCAGGGCATTCTTGACCGCCGATGTGCAACACATGCGGCTGCAATACGGCCGTTCCGCATTGCGCTGCTCCACGCATTGGATCATTGCAACTGTGGCATTATCGGGCAGCGAAATCTGGCCGCGTCCCAAGCGGTCGGTCAGTTCCAATTGCGTTATCACCCGCGGATTTTGGCCGTAGCCGAACGATTGCGGCTTTTCTTCGGTTGCTCCGGTAGCCACGACGATTGCGCCGTGTTGGATTTCTATGGGGGTGGAATCGCCGGTTACTGTCGAACGGAAGTTGCCGATATGCCCCTCTACTTTTCCGGCATGCGAACCGAGATAGACCGTTATCCGCGGATGGTTTGTAACGCGCTGGATTGTATCGGCCAGAAACGCCTGGATATCGCGGCCGTCGAGGGTGTGATGGAGTTGCCTGGCGGTGCCGCCGAGTTCGGTATCTTTTTCCACAAGATGGACGGGAAAGCCTTGACCGGCCAAGGTCAGCGCGGCGGTCATGCCGGCCACGCCGCCGCCTATGACCAGCGCGGCGTTGTTGACAGGCACCATCTCTTGTTGAAGCGGCATCAAGCGTGCAGTCCGCCCCACTGCCATGCGCACCAGGTCGATGGCCTTTTCGGTGGCCTGATCCGGAGCACCCGAATGCACCCAGGAGCACTGGTCGCGGATGTTGGCCATGTCCAGCAGAAACGGATTCAGCCCGGCGTCGCGAAGCGTGTCGCGGAAAATTGGTTCATGTGTCCGCGGCGTGCATGAAGCAACCACCACGCGGTTTAGGCCGTGTTCGGCGATCATGGCCTTGATGCGATTCTGGCTGTCGTCGGCGCAGGTGTAAGTGTTTCGCTCGGCGTGGATCACAAAAGGAAGGCGTTGGGTTTCCTTGACTACCCGCTCGACGTCCACGACCGAGGCGATGTTACTGCCGCAGTGGCAAACGAAAACGCCTACACGTGGCGGTTCGTCGCTGATGTCGCGTTCGGGCGGATAAGTTTTCACGCGGACTTTGCTCCCCCGCGCAGGGGCCAAAAGTTCCATGGCCCGGGCGGCTGCCGCGCTGGCTTGCATAACCGTGTCGGGTATGTCTTTGGGCTCCTGAAATGCGCCGCCCACGAACACGCCCGGCCGCGAAGTATCGAGCGGGCACAGTTCCTCGGTTTGGGCGAATCCCCAGCGGTTCAGCACTACACCCATGCGCTGGGCCTGCTCTTGCAGCGTAGCGCTTGGCTCCAGGCCCAAGGAGAGCACGATCATGTCGAACTCCTCCTCGACCTGCTTCATTTCCGCGCCGGCATATATCAGGCGGAGATTTTTTGTTCCCGGCATTTCGTAGGTTCGCGAGATAAAGGAACGGACGTAGCGGACGCCCAATTGTTTTTGGGCCCGCTCGCAATAGCGGTCGAAATCCTTGCCAAATGCGCGGAGATCGAGGAAGAAGATGGTCACGTCAAGCCCCGGTTCATGCTCCTTGGCCAGGATGGCTTCCTTGGTGGCGGCCATGCAGCAAACCGACGAGCAATAGTCGTTGTCGCAGCCCGTGTCGCGCGAGCCGACGCACTGGATAAAGGCCATTCGCTTGGGCGCTTTACCGTCGGATGGACGAAGTACGTGGCCGCCCGTCGGGCCAGCGGCCGAAAGCAACCGCTCAAACTGCACGTTGGTAAGCACATTGGGGGCGAAGCCGAAGCCAAATTCCCCACGACGCGTGGCGTCGAAGGCCTCGAACCCGGGTGTCAACACAACGCTGCCGACTTCGAGTTCCATTGTTTCTTCCGGCTGATCGTAGTCGATAGCCCCGGCCTGGCAGACCTTGGCGCACAACCCGCACGCGCCGGAGCGAAAATGAATGCAGTTCTCGCGGTCGATCACCGGCACGCGCGGCGATGCCTGCGGATGAGCAAGATCGATGCAGGGCCGGGCGGCAAGGTATTTGTCGAAGCCCGTAAGATGCGGCTTTGTATGTCGCGATGTGACCGTGCTCAGGTCGATGGCGCCCGTCGGGCACACGAAAACGCAAGCCCCGCAGGCCTGGCACTGATTGGTCGTTTCGTTAAAAGCCGTGCGGACCTCGCGCGACGTCCCGCGCCCAAACAGATTGATCGCACCACGGCCCATCATCTCGTTGCACACCCGCGTGCAAAGTCCGCATAGAATGCAATTGCCCTCGGCGGCGGGTTGAAATGGAGTGGTTTTGACGCCCAAATCTGCCGCGAATTTAGCTAATTCCTGGGAATCCGGGGCCTGGGCCAAAAGTAATTCCAAAACAGTCTGCCGGGCCGCTTTCACGTCATCCGTATCGGTGTGTACGACCAGGTCGTTTTCCAGCGGATGACTGCACGAAGCCACCAACTGCCCGCCCCGGGGCGTCTCGATCTCCACAAGACACACGCGGCACGCGCCGTATGGCGTTAATCCGCGATAGTTGCACAGCGTGGGGATCGTTATGCCCATTTGCCGTGCGGCGTTAAGAATAGTCGTACCCCGCGGCACCTCGGCAGAGCGGCCGTTCATGGTTATCAAAACCCGATCCGATGCAATCGTTGCCATAATCAACCTTTTATTACCATCTTCTATGTTGGGCTAGCAGTTTAACTGCTACCCCAACATAATTTCATCTTCTCAATGCACTAAACATTGTTCTCTCACACGATCCTTTTTACAAACGCCGGCCGGGCATCGCTTGTCGCCGATGTGCGATTCGAACTCATCGCGAAAATGCTCAAGAGTCGTCAGTACCGCGCCGGGGGCCATGCCGCCCATGCCGCAGACCGCCGCCGATTTTATTGTTTTTGCCAGCCGCTCCAGCAGGGCTAAATCCGAAGGGCTTGCCTTGCCTTCGCACATCCGCCCTAAAATTCGATGCATTTGCTTGGTTCCTTCCCGGCAGGGCACGCACTTGCCGCACGATTCATCCATGAAAAAGCCCACGAGGAAACGGGCCATGTCGACCATGCAAGCGGTGTCATCGAGCACGATAATTCCACCGGTGCCGATCATTATCGATTGTCCCACTCGATCTTCAGTATCTATAGATAAATCGAGCATGCTGGGAGGGATGCAACCGCGCGAAGCCCCGCCGGCTTGGAGCGCCTTTAGCGGCCTGTCGCCGATCACCCCGCCGCCGATATCGTAAACCAACTCGCGGAGCGTGATTCCAAAGGGAACTTCCACCAATCCGGCGTTTTTCACCGCGCCTTCCAAGGAGAAGATCGTCGTGCCCGGCGTTCGCTTCGTACCCATCGACGCGTACCACTCCGCGCCCCGGGTAATGATCGGCGCCACGCTGGCCCAGGTTTTAACGTTGTTCACGACGGTGGGCTTTCCCCACAGGCCGTTGGTGACCGGATATGGCGGTCGTGTGCGCGGTTCGCCCGAATGACCTTCGAGCGATTCGATAAGCGCGGTTTCTTCCCCGCAGATATAAGCCCCAGCCCCGCGGTGCACATTTACGTGAAACGACCATCCGCTGCCGAAAATATCGTCGCCCAAAAGACCTGCTTGCTCGGCCTCGGCAATAGCATGCTGGAGGATTTCCATGGCCAGGGGATATTCATCGCGGACGTATATCAGCCCTTGGTTTGC
>JBEKSO010000404.1:0-4195 GCA_049516935.1 Thermoguttaceae bacterium | reverse complement strand
GGGGATTTTCCCCTGGTTTGGCTGGGACAAATAAAAGACCGGCGCGTGGTCCCGGCGGCCTCGTGCGGCCCGGCCGCCGATTATCTCAATGAAATCCAGGTTGACCTGGAGGGCGAGTTGGGCAAAGGCCCGACAGGCGCATGCATTCGCGAAGACAAGGTGGTGGTCAACGACGTTTTCGACACAAATCCCTCAACCGCGCCCTGGCGCGAACCGGCCCTCAAGCGCGGATTCCGCGCATCCGCCGCCTTTCCTCTGCACAGGCGGGGCGGCATAATCGGTTCCCTGACCATTTATGCCGCCGAACCGGGTGTTTTCGATCCGGAACAGGTGCGGCTGCTCGAAGCCCTCTCGGCCGACATCTCCTATGCCTTGGACAATATACGGCAAGAGCAACTCCGATCCAAGTCCGAGGAAGAACTGCGCCAGGCCAAGGATGCCGCCGAGGCCGCCAACCGGGCCAAAAGCCGTTTCTTCGCCAACATCAGCCACGATCTGCGCACACCCATGAACGCCATCCTCGGCATGACCGAACTGGCCCTGGGCGATGTAACCGATCCGGCCGTTCGAGACTACCTGGTAACGGCCAAAGAATCGGCCAATGTGCTCCTGGAACTTCTCAACGAAGTCCTGGACCTCTCGCGCATGGAGGCCGGAAAATTCCAACTCGAATCCGCGCCCTTTAGCTTGCGAGCCATGCTCGGCCATACGCTGAAAATCCTGGAAATGCGGGCCCATGAAAAAGGCCTGCAACTGACCTGCGCCGTAGCCGACGACGTGCCCGACGCCCTGGCCGGCGACCCCCTGCGCCTCCGACAGGTGTTGATGAACCTGGTGGGAAACGCCGTCAAGTTTACCCAGCAAGGCAAGGTAGACGTACATATCGGGGTCCTCTCAAAATCGGCCGGGGACGTGCAACTGAAGTTTCTGGTGGAAGACACGGGCATCGGCATCTCAGCGGAAGACCAAGAGAGGATCTTCGTTCCCTTCACCCAGGCCGAGACCTCTACCTCGCGCATTTACGGGGGCACGGGCTTGGGCCTGACTATCGCCTCCAACCTGGTCGAACTGATGGGTGGGCGAATCTGGGTGGAAAGTCAATTGGGGCAAGGCAGTAAATTCCACTTTACCGTCCGGCTTGGCATCGCAACCGCGCCTGTAAATATGCCCGAACAGCCCGCGTGCGAGTCTTTGTTCATGGGCCATCTGCCCGCGGCCGTCAAGCCCTTGCGCATTCTCCTGGCCGAAGACAATCCGGCCAGTCAAAAACTGGTCGTTTATATCCTTAATAAACGCGGCCATCACGTGGAAGTAGCCCGGAATGGCCGGGAAGCGGTGGAACGGGTGGAACGCGAAGACTTGGATGCCGTGCTGATGGACGTGCACATGTCGGTTATGGACGGATTCCAAGCCACCGCCGCGATCCGCGCATTACCCGACCCGCTCAAGGCCCGGCTGCCGATCATCGCCATGACCGCCTCCGCCATGAAGGGCGATCAGGAGCGATGCCTGGCCGCGGGCATGGACGCTTATGTCAGCAAACCCATGAGCGCCAATGATCTCATTAATATCGTCGAACGCCTGGGGGCCAAGGCGCCGGAATCTCGCACCTGTCAAGTCCGGGAGGAACGATCATCGGCGCCGGGCGATGATCTCAATCCTATCGAACCGCGGCAGCCCGCCCCGGCTTCCGCCGCAAACGTGTTTAACCTCGACGAAGCCGTAGGGCGCTGCTTCCGCAAGTACGAGCTTTTCCAGGACATGGTCGGATGCCTCTTCGACGAGTCGGACTCTTTGCTGGAACAAATGCGCACGGCGCTCAAGAGCCAAAACGCCGAAGAGTTGGGCTTCGCCGCGCACCGGCTTAAAGGGACAGTGGTCTTTCTGGGGGCGTCGCCGGCCGCCGATGCCACGCGGCGCGTCGAGCAAATCGGCTTGTTGGGCGAACTCGGCGACGCGGCCGAGGCTATCGATCAACTTCAAACGCAGCTCCAACTGCTGAAAGATGCCCTTGCCCCGCACCGCAAAACACCCGCAAAATAGGTTTATTTAGCCCCAAAATAGTTTTATTTAGCCCCCGGTGAATACACCGGGGGCCGCATGCGGAATTTTCCCCTTTTAATCCGCCGCCTATTCACGGTGTGATATTAAGTCTCAGGTAATAAATGTCGTGTTTTACCATCGGAGCCGAGCCGTGTCGGCCCGGAAACGCCGGGGCGACACGCCCCGGCTCTGACTTTTCATGCGACATTCTTTTTCTATGACTCAATAATTATCGATTTCAATAAACCTCATATAATCAGTAGGCTGGAAATTCTTGTCCGGCTTTTCTGGCCGAATGCGAATTGTCGCCGCTGGAAATCTTTTTTTCCACCGAGGCGCTGGAGCCCAGGATCGCGTTTAAGCCCGTGCCTTGCATGGCGGCGATCGCCTCGGGTTTTTCTTGAAGATAAGCGTCCCAAAAAAGCGTCGCGGCGTCGCGGATAAATGGCTGGAAGCGGGCGTCCTTTTCGCTTTCCCGCTGACGCAGGTTACCGGCGTACATCAAGTGATCGGCGCCGTAAAATATCGCCAGATATTGATCGGCCCCGGATATTTTGTCAAATGGAATGCGGCGCTGATAGGCCTTTGTCGTGCCCACGATGCCGTTGTCTTCGCTGCCCGTTATGAACAGGCAGGGCACGTGTATGTCTTTGTATGCGATATCCAAAGGCACCTGGCCCACGGGCACGGGCGGGCTCATGGCGATCACCGCGCTGATGCGATTGTCGGCCTCGATTATTCCGCCCGGCAACACCTGGCCGGCCAATGCCAAGACGGTTTGTGCGCCCAGGTCAAAGCCCGCCGCTCCAACCCGGGCAAGATCCATTCGCAGGGCCAAGGGATTGCCGTCGCGCTTCAATCGCTCGAGTTGATCGAGCGCAAATCGCATGTCCAGCGGGCGGTTTCGCATGGTCGCGGGATCATCGAATGCTTCTTTCAAATGCTTCTTGGGTTGGACCTTGCCACGCCACACGGCTTCGTCGCTGCCGGCGTGTTCCACGAACACCGAAACATACCCCCGGCTGGCCCAACGCGTGCCCAAATAGGCGCAATCTTCGCGCGAGCGCCCCAGCCCGTGCGAAAACAGCACCACGGGAAAGGGCCCGTTTCCGGCGGACGGATAATAGATTTTCACCGGCGCCTGGCGGGATCGGCCGGCGTCGAACCACTGGAGTTCTTCTGAAGCCGCGGAATATTCACGCTCGATCGAAACGCCTTTCTCCTGCGATTCAGCAGTCACGTCTTCGGCGTTGTCTTTGGGGGTCGCGGCCGACAAAACACAGGCCGACGCCATGCATGCGATCCATACGTTCAGCGCATAAAGGAATCGTAGTGCTTTCATAGCGGTATATTTGATTTGCAATGTTGAATTTCCAGTTCTTTCCCGCCGTGTTCTCGACTTCAATTTTCTATCCACTAATCACAAACCACTAACCACTATCCACTTTCCCTCATGTACTGATTTCGGCAGGGCAGGGGGGCAGTGGGCGAAGAAATCGATCTGGGCCGAATTAGTTTGCCCACCCGGTTGCGCAAAGATTATTAAGGGAAGGGATTGGGAACGGGGGATTAGAGAATTCGAGATGGAGATTAAGGATTATTCGCTTTGAGCGGAATCGTAAAAAATCGATTTTAGCGAGTAATCCGCTTTCCCCCTAAATTTTACCTACCGGCGCCAGGTAGATGACAAACTCCTCTTTCCCGTCCAGACGCAGAAGTTGATCGAACAACTGCTGATTATATGCGGCCACCGCACAGGTCCCGGCATGCATCGCCTCGCAAGCCAGATAAAGATTTTGGCATACATGGCCCGCGTCCAGCGCGATCAGCTTATGGGCGGCCAGGCTGTATCGCCATTCCATGCGGTACGGTATGGCGGTCCAGATAAAGACCAGTGGGGCCTGTCCCACGAACGTCTGCCCCAGCGAGGCCTCGACTAATTTCTGTTCGATTTGTTTTTCATTGAATTCGAAAAGCAATTGATGTTCGAACGGCAAGTAGCGGTAAATCCCCTTTTCCAATCCGCCGACTTCTATCGCGACTATATAAGTTTCCAAGGCGTGCCGGGCTCCGGCCGAGGGAACCGTGCGAAAGGCCGCCCTGCGATCGAGCATCCGCCGCACGCCCTGCGTGGCCCAAAGCAGGAATGAAA
>JBEKSO010000403.1:0-4196 GCA_049516935.1 Thermoguttaceae bacterium | reverse complement strand
CGCCTATGCACTAAAATTTTGCGTTGGCCTGAGTGCCATACGCTATGTATGGGGAGATAATGGGGGCTAATTGAACGGTCTCCTCTTTGGGTTGTTTTGCCATCTTTAATAATTTGAAGCTGTTTTGTCGTCATAACGACTCGCATAGAACAAGTGCACTCGGAGCGAAAACAAGACCCCCGCCTGAATGCTTGCCCATTGATGCAATTGCCTTTCCGGCTTAGGGTTACGTCTGAAAAAGGCGCAAAGGCCCAAATGGTTTCCAATATTTTTAAACCCGCGGCGAATTAACATAAAGTACCCGGTGGTCATTCAAGTTGCGAAAACGATTTCACCTTTCTTCATTTTTACAAGGAGATTTGCAGATGAAAAAGAGCCATATTCAGCATCGAAGTTGGCGGATATTGGCGGCGGCATTGATCGCCATGTCGGCCTGTCAGTGGGCGGCGGCGCAGCCGGCCGCGGCGGGCGAACTCGACAAGCTCGAGACCTCGTTGAAATTGATTCCCGCCGACGCCGCTTTTTATTCATCCATGCTTCGCAATCGCGAACAGGTCGAGGCTTTTTTGCACAGCAACGCATGGGAGAAGATCAAGTCCATGCCGTCGGTGCAAATGGGATTGGCCATGTACAATGCGCAGGCCCAACAGGAGGGCAGTCGCGTATGGCAATTCCAGGATAAAATACAAAATCCCGAGGCAAAAAAACTGATTAACCTTGCCGCCGACATGGGCTCGAATGAAATCTTTTTCTACGGCGGCAAAAACTGCAACCAATTCGTCGAATTGATGCAGTATGTGGTTTCCAGCATGCGTTACGGACCGGCCATTCTTCAGGCCACTGGAAAGTCGCAGGGTTTAAGCGGGGATAAATTGAACGCCAAAGTGATATTGAATACATTGATCGTTCACCGGGATCTCATGGAATTTCCCAACGTGCTCGTCGGCTTTCGGCTGAAAAAACCATCCGCCGCGAACGAAGCACTCATAAAGATGGAAATGTTTCTCAACGTGGCCATGGAAGCCGTGCCGAAATTGAAAGGGCATCTCAACCGGGAAACGATCGGCGATGACGAGTTCCTTGTTCTGCGGGTGGACGGCAAGATGATCCCCTGGGAAAAAATCCCCAGAGACGAGTTCAAACGACTAGTGGACAACGAAGCCGATCTGGATAAACTCATCGAGCACGTCAAGAAAATGGAATTTGTATTTGCCATGGGCGTGCGCGATAAGGATTTGCTTATTTCGCTGGGCTCTTCGCTGGATTGCATAAAAAATCTCGGCTCCAAAGAGCGGTTAATCGACCTGCCCGAATTCAAACCTTTGGAAAAATTCGCCGATAAAAGGCTGACGCACATCGGTTATGTCAGCAAGGATTTCTTGGAGCACGTGAATAATAACACGAAAACCATCGACGATTTGCGGGACTTCCTCGATCAGATGATTCCCTTGGCCCATTTTACCGAAGCGCAAAACAGCCAACTAACCAAGGACGTCGGATCGCTCGCGGTTGATCTGAAGAACATGATGCCCAAGCTGGGGTCGATGATGGATTTCGACTTCATGACCGACAACGGATATGAAAGTTATCAATACAATTGGGGCACTCACCCTAACATGGACGGCTCGAAGCCCTTGGGACTGCTCAGTCACGTGGACGGCAACCCGATCCTGGGCATTGTGGGGCGCAGGAAAGTATCGATCGAGCATTACGACAATATTGTAAAATGGGGGAAGGCCGGCTGGAATTACATGGAAGAGCTTGCTCTGCCAAGGCTGCCTGAAGAACAGCGGGCGAAGGCGCAGGCATTCCTCGCCGATCTGAAACCATTGCTGGCCCGCCTCGATACGGCTACCCGCGACATGTGGCTGCCGGCAGTGGCCGACGGCCAGATCGGCCTGGTGGTAGACGCCAAACTGACGAGCAAACAGATCCAGCGATCGATGCCCATGCTGCAACAAGAAATGCCCATTTTAGAGCCGGCATTGGTGTTGGGCGTGAGCAACGCCGAGTTGTTGAAAAAGGCAATCGGCGAATTCCGCGGCGTGTACAACGATCTGATCGACTTGATCGTCAAACAAAACGACGTGCCCCAAGAGGCCAAGGCAAACCTCGTAATGTTCAAATGGCCGGAGGCCAAAGTCGATCAAATTGCCGGCGGCTCTTTATACTCGTATGCGTTGCCTGATCAATGGGGGGTGGATAAAAAAATCGTCCCCAACGCCGGGCTCACCAATAACGTGGCCGTGATAAGCCTTTCGACCGCGCAGACCGACCGGCTGTTGAAGGAAACGCCGCTAACTGTCGGGGGCGTGCTGGCTAATACCGACCGTCCGCTGGCGGTCGCCGGTTGGTTCGATTGGAAAGCGTTGGTCGGAGCAGCCACGCCTTGGGTCAATTACGTGATGGAGCAGGCGCCTGCGGGAGGAATGGGCGGCCAGAAGGAATTGGTCATCGGCCAGGTTCACACCGTGTTGGAGGTGCTCTCGACAATCAAGGGCATTACCAGCGAAACCTATATGGAAGGCAACATTATCGTGAGCCACTCGCTGGTTGAAATCCAGGATCTTGGGAAATGATCGGCCAGTGGCAGGTTCCGAAGATCGCCAAACAACAAAGGGGACGGCAAGTAATTGCCGTCCCCTTGTTTTTTCTTAACCGATTCGACCTGACGTCCGTATGCTTGAAGCGGTGAATTGCGGCCGCCGGCAGCCGAGATTCGGCCGATTATTTCATCGTTCCGCTGACATACGATTCAGGATTATTACGGAAGTATTCCTGCGTGGCTGCGCTGGAAAACATGTAAACCCGGCCCTTATATGCGGCGCAAAAGTTCACCTGCCCGGGCACATTCCGCCTTTGGGTGACCGATACCACGGGATCGAATCCGCCGTTGGCGGGAATAAATTTCTCCGGATCGGCCAAAAACTCCTGCCGCTGGACATTACTCGAAAGGCGATAAATAAAACCTTTATAAACCACGGTCCAACGCGGATCGCCTTGCACCCAACGCCCGTGCAGGCTTAATTCCACGGGACAAAAACCATCGACGGCAACGGGCGGCGTATCTCGCCGCGAGTCGTTCGCCGCTGCGTCGATTCGAGCATCGCTGCGGATTACGGCCGAATCTTCGTTTGTTTGGCCGGGGCTCTGATGCGATTGCGGCACGACGCTGCGTGAAATGCGGGCGGCCATGGGCGATTCCGCCGGTTCGCGATAGGCGGCCGCACAGGCCATGTTGGACGATTGCCCAACCGCATCAAACCGGCTTATCATTGTTGAATCAAGAGGGGATTCAATCCGCGTCCCTTTATTTTCTTCCGGCTTGGCGCCGGGAGCGGGATTATCGGTTTTGTCCTTTTCCGGCGATTCGGTTTTGGGCTCGTTTTCCGGTTTGGGTTCGTATTCCGATTTGGGCTCGTTTTCCGGTTTGGGCTCAGCAGGGAGGACGTTTTCTTCTTTAGCCTTGGGAGTAAGCAATGAGGAACCACCTAAATCCGGCTGAAAACCACCCAAAGGGTTTACTCCGCCCGGCTCAGTAGGCACTTCCGGCAAAGGGGGTGTTTCCTTTGCAGGCTTAGGTAGATTATCGGGGGGCAAACCTTCAGCCGGTTTTTCCGTGCCTTCCTCGGTTTTGGGTCCTGGTTGAGTTTCGCCGGGACCTTTGGGCAACACGCCGGATCTGGGCGGAGGAATTGTTTCCTGGCCCTCGGGCGCGGGAATCGCTTCCATGCCTATGGAACGGGGAAAAGTTTTATCGCGGCGCATCTCGCAAGGCCACTCGCGCCACTCCGTGCGAAAATATCCGAATTCCCCGACATTCGGAATGCAGCAACAACCCCAGCCTTGCGAATGCTCCAGTTTGTACACTCCCGAAGCTCGGGCAAAATCGGCATGGAAAAGCGCCGCCGCTTGCATGCCAAATAGAACAGCAAAACCGATCCGTGAAATCCGTTTCAGCATGGCAATCTTCCTTCTTAATTAGCCCCGAGTGAATACACCCGGCGTCAATCCTATGCGTATGTCTTTTATTTTCCTTCCGCCGCGTGTTCACGGCGGACTAAATATATATTTTCGCGACATTCAGGCGGTTAGAAGCCTGTGCGGGTGCGGTTGTAGTTTCGGCCCATGGTTTCCAAGCCGCGTACTGTGGAGCTGCCCAGGCCCGTGAGGCCCAGGAGGCGTTCCAGCGGGGC
>JBEKSO010000402.1:0-4205 GCA_049516935.1 Thermoguttaceae bacterium | reverse complement strand
GGCAGGCATTGGAAACGTCGTAGACCGCGCACTGCTGGGGCAGGCCCAGGCGATGATGCACTCCGCAGGCGGTGGCGGGCTCGAGAAAATCGCGGCACACCGAGCCATGGATAAGAGCCCCGATATGTTGCCGATCGATGCCTGCCGCGTTCAGGGCTTTTACGGCTGATTCGACGCTCTTTTCGCTGGGCAGCATTCCCGGCGGCCAAAATCGCCGCTCACGTATGCCGGTCATCAATTCCAAACGACCCTGGGGCAGTTTTAAACGTGAATAGAGAGGTTGTAGTCGGGCCTCGATCTCCTCGGAGGTCACGATTTCTTCGGGCAAGGTGTAGGAAATGGCTTCCAGGCAGACGTTTTGATATAACATTGGAATCTTTTGGCCCAGTTTTAAAATTCATGCACGCAAGCAGATTGCAAATTGTAAATTGCAAATTGCAAATTGCAAATTGCTTGAAATCGCAAGAGTTTTTTCTTCGAGTTAATTGTGGAATACCACAATGCATGCAGTGCTGTCAATACAACCCCTTGTGGGGAAAGGGGGCAAGCACCACAAAATAGCCGGGGTGGTTGAGAAGATTTTAACGATTACATAAACTCTGCCGTGACTTGGACTTCAATCGACGGTGACATGTCGAAGCTAAAGGAGTACGAGGCCACTGGATAAGGAAATCGCCCCGGTAACGTGCCCAGGGCCGGGCACTACGGACCGGTGGGTAAGGTCGGCGGACCGGGCGCCAAGGATTGGCGTTTCGGCCCAGCTTCCTAAGCATAAAGCTTGGTTTTCCCGGCGTTTGACGGAGCGCGGAGAAAACTCTTCCCACTTCTGTATACGCGGCCAAGCCGAATTCCCGCGATTCTTTTTCAGCCCCCTTGCCCGGCTTCCGCACTATTTGGGCACAGGAAGTGTCCAGGAAGGAGTGTGCAATGGCTACAAAACCGTTGATTTGCCTGAATGGCGACTATCGTTCCTCGCGGAAAGACGCTCCTGCTTTTTCTTATCTTGCCGCCGGCTATTACAACTGCTTGATTAAGGCCGGGGCAATACCTGTAATCATTCCACCCTTGGCCGATGAAGACGACATAAATCGCATATTGGATCATGCAGACGGCGTGGTTCTATGCGGCGGGGCCGATTTGGATCCGCGACCCGACGGATTCATGATCCATCCGGCCATGCGGCTCTTGGATTCACGCCGGGAAAATTTTGACCGCTTGCTGATGCAACTCGTTGCCGAGCGAAAGATGCCGGTAATGGGCATCGGCTGCGGCCTGCAATTATTGAACGTATCGCAAGGCGGGAATCTGTTTTTTCACATTCCCGAGGATCTGCCCCGCGCACTGCCTCATTCCGATCAGATGGATCCCAATCACCGCCACGCCTTGGTGGTCGAAAAGGGCTCCTTGATGGAGCGGGTATATGGCGAAGGCGAAATCCGCGTAAACAGCATGCACCACATGGCCATCGACGAAGTAGCGCCGGGCTTTGCGGTTACCGCCCGTTGTCCGGACGGCGTGGTCGAGGCCATCGAAAGCACGCAAGAGGACTGGTTCGCCTTCGGCACGCAATTCCATCCCGAGAACGATTCGGCCTCGGCCCTGGATTTGCGGATTTTCGAGGAATTCGTGGCCGGCATCACCGGCGAAGTAATCGAAGAAGCGCGGATGGTGGCGTAAAAAGCTGTCGGCTGTCAGCTATCAGCTTTCAGCCTATAACCTATTACCTATTACCTAGGCTATGCCTAAGTTATTTCGGCCTGAAACGCACCAAGGTGTTGACGGCCGTCGTTGGACGGTCGGCGCGCTGGTGTCGTCGCGGTGCACGCGGGTTTCGGCGGCATTGGTAGGCGCCGGCGGCAGCGGGCGGGACTTGCTGGTTGAAGTGGTCCAGGCCGCCGAGGCCGAGGTGCCCAGGCAAACCGTGGCCCTGTTCAACGATCTTTCGGGATCGGGAACGGGCAAGATTTCCGCAGGCATGATCGCCGCCTGCCGCGCGCAATTGGCCGACGTCCAGGCCGCGCTGGTCAATAAATTGGCGGCGACGATGGCTTTGAGTTCAAACCGGATATTGGCCCTTGGCGTGCACGATCCGGGTCTGTGGGACACCGTGCACGGCGAATCGGCCGGTTATCTTGGGCTGTGCGACGCGGCCCGATTGGCCGAATCGACCGGCATGAACGTGGTCGACGCCTTTCCTGCCCGCGATCTGGCCCTGGGCGGCCGGGGCGGGCCGGTCACGGCTATGGCCGAATGGATGCTGTTGCGGTCCCAAGTTCGCAATCGCGTGCTCTTGGATTTGGGCCGCACCACCCGGCTGACCTATCTGCCCGCGGCTTCGGCCGATCGGGCGGATGCCAAGGTCGTGTCGTTCGAGGTCGGGCCGGGCACGGCCATTTTAGACATGCTCGTGCAGCGTTTGACCGACGGGCAGCAGCACTTCGATCCGGGCGGACGCTTTGCCGTGCAAGGGCATCGTATCGAGGAACTGATCGGGCATTGGATGCGAGATCCGTATTTTGATGTGCCCCCGCCCCGCTGGCATCCCCGCGGAGTGCGCCCGGAACGATTTTTGGGCGATGCCCTGCAAATGGCCGTATCGGCCGACTGGTCGGTGCGGGATTTGCTTTGCACGGCCACGTGTTTTATCGCGGAAATGATCGCCGATACGCTGGCTAGGCGCTTGCCCGAGGATGCCGAGTTCGATGAAATCATCGTTACCGGCGGAGGCCAGCAAAACGGCATGCTATTGCGCGAGATAGGCCGACTCGTGAAGGCCCCGCTGATCCGCGACGCCGATCTTCACATGCCTGTTGGGGCCTTGGAGCCGGCTTGCATCGGCGTATTGGCCCTGCTTTACATGGACCAAATCCCGGCCAGCCACACGGCGATCAGCAAGACCGAGACGCCGCGGCTTTTAGGCCGACTTACGCCCGGCTCGCCGCAGACGTGGTTAAAAATGCTGGAGACCTGCGCGGCCAACAGCCCGGCCATGCGTCCGCTGAGAAGTGCGATGTAATGTCATGAAAAGAGATCCACCACGGAGAAACGGAGGATACGTAGGAGAAAGAACCAAGTTTTTATTTGAGATTAACAGCATTTTGTTCAGTATGTAAAGCCGCGACCAGTGGTCGCGTTTTGGTTGTAACCAAAGGCAACGTTAGAATTAATGAAATTATGTCTTTTATGCCCTCTTGTAAAACAGGAGGCGAACCTGTTATATTGAGTTATTGGATGAATTTCCATTTCCGACGCAAGTAATTGCAGCATAAGTGGTTGTATCAAATAGCGTCGGTCGAACGCGGGTAAAGACCTTTATAAAAAACCTTTACGGAGCATGTTGTGGGAGTTAAAAAGTCAGGAAAAGGCCGCCGGAAACTTGGCCGTAAGAAACGCCGCAATCGGGCCAGGATTCGACACCGTAAGGGTTAATCTTCTTCTTACGCCGGGTGAATGATCTTTCTTGGGCGCTCGGGGTTTGCGCACATTGGTACCTTTCCTAAATGCTCAAAAAGACTCATCTTGAACAGTAAACTTAGATGGATATTCCAATGGATCTCAAGAACCCGAAATGGATGTATCTAAAAGCAATACTATTCATCTTAATTGGGGTCTGTTGTTTCCTTTTGATCTTTTTAGAACACCCCAAATTTTCAACCGCTGCATATCTGTTAATTATGATTTGGGCATTTTCGCGAGCTTATTATTTTGCATTCTATGTGATAGAAAAATACGTCGATAGCGAATACAGATTTTCGGGATTGATATCTTTTTTTAGGTATCTCATGAGAAAAAGAAAGTAAAAGTAAAGACCAGCACATCATTAGGCCTTTAAGGCCGTAATAAAAATGGAAAAAGCAAGCGGTTGTGCCTCCCTTTCAGGGCTTTAGGTTTGTTGAAGGCGCCTATTCCCAGGGCATTGCCCTGAGCTGTCATGTTTTCAGCCTTTCAGGCTGATGTTGGATTTCGCGCAACTATCACATTGCTCATTTTGCCCAGCCTTCCGCGTCTGTTGATCGTTGATCTTGACCGGTCTCCGGTCAGCGGTTATTCTCCGATGCTTTGTTGCGACTGGGAGGTCGCCGTTATAATAGACCGAACTCAACTTGCACCATGGATGGTGCGGCGGGCGAGGCATGGAAGCTTATTGGTGGACATTATATTGGGCAATCGCCGGGGTGGCGGTCGTTCAATCGCTGCTTTTGGCA
>JBEKSO010000401.1:0-4213 GCA_049516935.1 Thermoguttaceae bacterium | reverse complement strand
CAACCGCGATGCTTGGCGATCTGCATTACCACGTGGGCCGACGAGCCGAACCCATAGATGCCCAACTTGCCCCCGGGCGGCAACTGACACCGTTTAAGCGATCGGTACCCGATAATGCCGGCGCACAAAAGCGGCGCCGCTTCGACGTCGGAAAAACCCGTCGGAATTCCATAACAATAGGCCTCAGGCGCAATGGCGTACTCGGCATAGCCGCCGTCGGCGTGATAGCCGGTGAAGCGGGCCGACTCGCAGAGGTTTTCCTTGCCGGCCTTGCAGAAATCGCACTTTCCGCAGGTATGCCGAAGCCACGCCACGCCCACGCGCTGCCCGGCCTTGAACTTGGCGCATCCCGGTCCGAGTTTTTCCACCGTTCCCACGATCTGGTGCCCCGGGATAATGGGTATTTTTTGCCGCGGCAAATCGCCTTCGATCACGTGCAAATCTGTCCGGCAAATCGCGCAGCAGCGGACCTTGATTCGCATCTCCCCCTGCTTGGGTTCGGGCATGGGCAGATCGACCAATTTCAAGGGCGCGGTATCGATCGCGGCGATTTGCTCCAAAAGCATGGCTTTCATGAAAAAAACTCCTCAGTGAAACAAATTAAGGCATCACCTCGGATTACATTCCACTGGTAAAAGTGAATAGTAGAATATATAATAATTATGAAAATATGAGACAATGCAATTTTATCGGGGGATGACCCCATGAATCAAGAGCGGATTTTTGAGTGCTTTAATAAACACGAGGTGAATTACCTGCTCATCGGCGGCATGAACATGCTGCTGAGACATGGCGGGAATCTGACTCACGACGTAGACTTATGGATTGAAGATACCGAAGATAATCGGCTGCATTGTCATCAAGCCTTGGTTGAATTAGAAGCATCCTGGGGCAAAAGCGATGCCGACTGTGGCCTGTGTCTCAAAAAACTCCTGCCTGGCTTCAACTACAAGGCGTTGTTTGCGTACTCAGCCCAGTTGGTGCGATAGACATTTTTCGTTATGTCGAAGGGTTGTCATCGTGGTCGGAGTGCACTCGTCATGCTGTTGAGTCTAAAACCTTCAATGGGATTGCGTTTTTGGCCTTGTCGGATGAAGACATGCTAAAATGCCAGACTGTCCTGCCGGAAAAGGAACAAAAACAAGATCGCATTAACTTTTTGCGGAAATTATTGTCACGGCCATGACCCACGAAGAATTTTCTGAATTATTGCATCGCGAAGAAGCAAAGCGGAATCGCATGTGGGATCCCGTCGAGCGCTGGCGGATGATCCAAGAGATGATCGACTGGGCCGACGCTCAAAAGCCCGTGCCGCGCAATTCAAAAGAAGGTTGCCTGGCGGCGCAGCGCAAGTGGTTGGAAAGGATGAAATAACTTCCGCCCCAACTTAATTGCGGAATTGCTAATCTGAACCTATAAGCCCCCTGTGTTCACAGGGGACTAAATAATTCAAGAATGTCGAGATTTCAGCGCGGCCGCTGGCCGTGGCTTTACAATTTATATTGGCTTGCCCGTGTAGGAAACCAAAGTTTTCATATAATTCCCGCGGGCGAAGGCCTCGGGATCGGGGCAGTTTTCCTGGCTCACGCTGCCTTTAAGCTGCTCGACCGATTCGTATTCCTTCTCTTCCATCCATCGGGTCAGTCCGCGGAGGATCTCTTCGACCTGTTTAAAACCTTTGTGATAAATTACCGAGGCGATCATGCCCACGTCGGCCCCGGCCAAGAGCGCCTTGATCAAGGCGTCGGCGTCGTGAATGCCGCTGGTTACGGCCAGCGAGGCGTTTATCCGTCCGTGCAATATGGCCACCCAACGCAGGGGCGCGAGCAATTCGTATGGATCGCTGAGGATCAGCGTGGGATTGGTTTCAAGGGTGTCGAGATTGATGTCCGGCTGGAGGAAGCGGTTGAAAAGCACCAGCCCGTCCGCCCCGGCGTCGGCCAGGCGTTTGGCCATGTTGGCCATTGCGCTGAAGTACGGCCCGACTTTCACGGCCAGCGGAATCGAGACCGACTGCTTAACGGCGGCGACCAGTTCCAGATACCGGGATTCGACTTCCCTGCCGGTCATATCCGCATCGGTGGCGATGTAGTAGACGTTCAGTTCCAGGGCGTCGGCCCCGGCGTCTTGCATCGTTTTGGCGTAGCGGACCCATCCGCCGCGGCTCGTGCCGTTAAGGCTGGCGATAATCGGAATTTTCACGGCCCGTTTCGCCTGTTCGATGGCCTCCAGATAATCCTCCGGCCCGATGTTGTAATGCTGCATCTCGGGGAAATACGTCAAGGCTTCGGCGAAACTTTCCGTGCCGAACTCCCGGGCCTTGGCCATTTCCATCTCGTCATGTTCGATCTGCTCTTCGAACAACGAGGGCAAGACCGCTGCTGCCGCGCCGGCCGCTTCCAACCGTTTGAGCCACTCGATCTTGCCGGTCAACGGGCAAGAGGAAATGACCAACGGATTTTTCAAGTTCAAACCGAGATATTTCGTGGATAAATCAATGGTCATGCTTCCACCTCCTTGGAATCTTTGGCTTTATTTTCTCCGTTGCCGCCGGAAGCTGCTTCAGCGGTGGCATCGACCGCGGCAGCACGGCTTACGCCGGCCAGTTGTTCGTAGAAATGATATCGCTTGTATATGTCCTGCTGGCCTAAATCCAAGAGCCGCACCGATTCGTCGGGCTTCGAGCGGGCCAGCATGGCGAAGCGAGCCTCTTTCATGGCGAATTCCTTGAAAGCGCCGACCGGCTTCTTGCTCGCCAATTGGAAGGGATTGGCCTCATTGCGCGGATCGAAACTGTAAAGCGGCCAGTAACCGCAGGCCACGGCGTCCTTTTGGATGCTCATGCCCGCCGACATATCGATGCCCCAGCCGATGCAATGCGAAAAGGCGATCAACAGCGAAGTACCCCGGTACGACTCGGCCGCGCGGATGGTGCGGATGGCGTGCATGGGATTGGCCCCCATCGAGATCGAGCCCACGAACACGTTGCCGTACGACATGGCGATCATGCCGAGGTCTTTTTTTCCGCCTTGTTTTCCGCCGGCGGCGAACTTGGCCACTGCCCCGCGGAAGGTCGATTTCGATGCCTGGCCGCCGGTGTTCGAGTATACTTCGGTGTCCAGCACCAGGATGTTCAGGTCGCGGCTGGAGGCGAAAACGTGGTCCAATCCGCCAAAACCGATGTCGTACGCCCAACCGTCGCCGCCGAAACTCCAGATGCTCTTGCGGATCAGGTAGTCGGACGAGGCGAGCAGGCATTTGGCGTCCGCCGAGTTTATTCCCGCCAGGCGCTTGTTCAAATCCGCCACAAGCGAACGCTGCCGGGCGATTTCTTCCTCGGTCTCCTGCTTGTTGTTCACCAGCGAGGCGACCAGTTCGTCGCCCAGTTGCGTGCCGAGCCGCTTGAGCAGATCCACGGCGTATTTGATCTGCTGATCGACGGCCAGGCGGAATCCGAAGCCGAATTCCGCGCTGTCCTCGAACAGCGAGTTCGACCAGGACGGACCGCGGCCATCCCGGTTGACCGTATATGGCGTGCAAGGCAGGTTGCCCCCGTAAATCGACGAGCAGCCCGTGGCGTTGGCGATCAACATCCGGTCGCCGAAAAACTGCGTAAGCAGTTTGACGTACGGTGTTTCGCCGCAACCCGCGCAGGCCCCGGAAAACTCGAACAGCGGTTGGAGCAACTGCGAGCCTTTGATCGTATCGGACTTGACCTGGGTGCGATCGACGTCGGGAATGGTCAGGAAGAAATCCCAGTTCGGCCGTTCGCGATCGAGGTTCGGAGTCTTGGGCTCCATGTCGATGGCCTTGTGCTTGACCTTTTCCTTGTCCTTGGCCGGGCACACGTCCACGCACAGCCCGCAACCCGTGCAATCGTCGGGGGCCACCTGCACGGTGAACTTCCAGCCGGGATATTCCTTGCCCTTGTAATCGGTCGATTTGAATCCGGCCGGGGCATTGGCCAGCAAGGCCGGATCGAAAACCTTTGTGCGGATCGTGGCGTGCGGGCAGCCCAGCGAGCACAGCCCGCACTGCGTGCAAATCTTCGGGTCCCAGATGGGAACGTCCTGGGCAATGCTCCGCTTTTCGTACTGCGTGGTGGCGGTGGGGAACGTGCCGTCGTTGGGCAGTGCGCTGACGGGCAGGTCGTCGCCCCGATTGGCGATCATCATCCCCAACACGTTCTTGACGAACTCCGGGGCACTATCGG
>JBEKSO010000400.1:0-6157 GCA_049516935.1 Thermoguttaceae bacterium | reverse complement strand
CCGTATTTGTAGTCGGCGCCCGCCAGGATTTTAGGATTCGGCTTATCGATCTGAACTTGCTCGGAAGGAGTCGGAAAGGCGAGTACGGCGATATCGCGGTAGTAACCGGCTTTCGTCGCCGGTTGGGAGAGATAATTGTCAAAATTGGACGGACCCTTCGCCTGGGTCTCGCTGATCACCACCGTCTGCATGCCGTGCTCGGGCCGAATCCAGGGGCCGCCGCTATTTGCCCAGCCTGGGCAATTGTGAAAGCACAATTCGATGCCCAGCCGATCGGCCTCGACCGCGGCATGGCGGATAAGATCCAGCCATTGGGGACTCAAGATGGCCACGGGTCCTTCGGGAATGCGCTCGGAAACGTTGAAAATCTGAGCCCCGCCGATGCCCACCCGCTTCATCGCTTCCAGATCGGCCGTAATGCCTTCCTTGGTTATGTTGCCGTTCATCCAGTGCCACCAGGTGTGCGGCCTGGCCGAATCGGGCGGAGCGGCAAAACCCCGGGCCAATTCGTCGGACGCTTCAGCCGCCAGTGCGGTTGAGAACGCGCCGGCCAAAAACCACAAGCATAATGTCGCGGCAAGCATCCGCTGAATCGCTTTTCCCGTAGGTTTAAACATGCTCATAACCGCTCCTTTTTAAGTTTTTATGGAATTTTGTTTATTTCTCCCCTCTCCCTTTGGGAGAGGGGCAGGGGTGAGGGCCTGGGTAGATCAAACAGAGCTTTAATCTCCATCAATTTACCGAGGCTATGCCGATTGTCAAGATTCCATACCTTGATGGGCCGGTTATTGCACCACGTCCACTGTTGTATTCACTTTGTCGTCGGTTGATGAAGGACCGATCACATCGGGAGAGGTCGATCAGCGTGTCCCGTCTTGCCTGATTGCAGATTCAATGATTTGCCGCACACTCATCTGCAGCTCACGGTTAAATCGATAATATACCAGTTTTTATGGGCTTTGAACATATCCGGGATTAAGCTGGACATGGTAGCCGGCTGGTATGAGCCGCACAAGTGTGTAACCGCTTGAAATAATTTCCCGTTTCCCAGCGCTCTGTGTTGGAACCGGCGTATTTTGCAAGGGAATATCCTATCTTGTTGCCAAAGTTCCGCTACTTTCTTATTTTTTTCGCTTACTTCGCGGTAGTTCAATTTCTCGGGAAAAGTGGTATAATGGCGCGATGGGATAGCAACCCTTAAATACCCCGCACGTCAAACCTTTTTATACGAGCCGATTATGACCCATGATCCGCTTGATTCTCATGCCAATCCGTTTAAAACCCCGGAAACGCCGGTCGAAGTCAGTTGCCTGCATTGCGGCCGGCAGTACGACAGCTACCTGATCGAGTGGCGCGTGGAAACCTCGGCCGACGGCTCGCCGCACGGTTTCTGGTGTTGTCCCACGCCGGGCTGCGACGGCCGTGGTTTCGGCTTCGACATCTTCCCCACCGATCCCAACTTTCAAGACGAACGCGGCGGCTGGTTTCACGACGACGGCGAGGAGGAAGACGACCAATCCGACTGGGACGCGCTCGATGAGCCTGATTGCGATACCGACGCTTCGCAGCCGCCCGAGTCGGGCAACGGTCACGGCGATATCCGAAAAACCGGCCCCAGCGACTAAGATATCCCTTTCTAGCGCCGCAGAGTCGCCCAGAACACGGAGATGGAATAATAACGACATTTCCAGCCACTATTCCACCACGAAGTTCACGAAGAGCACGAAGAAATTATTGTTTTGTACTTCGCCCGGGTGCCACTGCTGGCTTGTCCAGCAGTGAGATGCTTTCCATTGCCTTCTAATTTCCAATCCCTCTCTTCACACCCTTCATACTTTTTCACTCTTCCCGAGTGCTGAACCCTGAATCCTAATCCCTGAGAGGCTATTGTGTCTCAGTTAATAAATGTCACAATTAATAGCCGGTGGCTAACAGCCGCCGGCAGGATTTCGCGAGTTTTCCGGCGATCGTTGACCGCCGGCTAGTGACATTATTAATCTGAGTATCAATAGATTAGAGCCGTGCGCTAAATAACTCAGTGATAGGGGCAGATGCGGCACAGTGCATTTGTGCCCGATGCGCTGGTTCTGCGGAACTCCCGAAAACGCTCGCCGCGCCAGATGGCGTTGAACTCTTGTTGAAAGATGTTGCCCATGGTCGCCCTCTTATCGGAGCCAAAAACGGCGGGGCATGGAGCGACGTCCCCGTTCGCGCGGATAAAGACATACTCCCACGGCTGCGTGCAGCGCGGCATGAACTTTAGCAGCGATGTGGCATGCTGAACGAAAAAGAGAATTTTCAATCCAAGACCGCCGGCCAAGTCGAACAAGTCCTCTTGGCGTACCGTGGAAAGCTCTGCCGGGGATGGGCATAAAGCAGCCCCAATGTCATCCACGGGAATCGGCTGCAAGATGGAGACGCTATCAAAACCCAACTTGGCGGCCAAGCGGATGATATCTTCTATTTCCTTGAGATTCCCTTTGCTGAGCAACAGATTTACCCCAACGCTCAGCGTCCGCCCATGCTGCCGCTTGGCTGCGATCAAGAACTCGTGCACCGACTCCTTCCAACTCTCGAAGTCCGCCCCGACTCGAAGATTCTCGAACGTCGTTTTTTCCGCGCCGTCGCAGGAAATGCTGATGGCGCGGATATTAGGCCGTGAGAGGATCGCTTGCCGCATCCGTGCCGTCAGCAAGGTCCCATTGGTGAAGAACTCGCACTGGATATTTCGTTCCGCCAGGATATCGACCAATGCGAAGAAGCGCGGGTTCATCAAGGGTTCGCCGGTTCCGCTAAGGACCACTCTCTCCGGGGTCCAAGGCAGGCGATCCAGGATTAGGCGGAATTCTTCCTCCGTAAGATGCCGTCCCACATCCTTTTCCCGCGAATGCGAACAACACGGACAGCGCAAGTTGCATTTACTGGTGGCCTCGATCTGTATCCTGATCGGGAGCCGCCGAGGACGTTCCGGAGCGATGAACCTTACCATCAGTTTAAAAGGGACGCGCTTCCAGGAATCCAAGCGGCGGAGTTTTGCAAGTGCAAGTTTTAGTCTTTTCTTGATATTGGCCATCATGTTTTGTTTCAGCGGGTTTGGCGCAAAACCCCGTTTAGCTTAAGCAGCGACTCCACACTGGTAAAGGGCGGCCCGGGCGGCCTAAGTTGTAGAACCGGCCGATAAATCGGTAATTCGTCCCATAATAATATAGGTTACGGATTAAGATGTTGCTTTAACATGCCCACGACGAGCGTGGGCATGGCACCGGGCGATCATGCAACGCCGCATAAAAAAGATAATCTGCGCAAGCTAAGTCGATCTTGGCCGGGAAAACTGCCCTGGACAATTCCCGGTTTTTTTGCGACACTCCCGCCCCCATCCAGTGCCCGAGCGTCGTTGCCTTAAAGCGCACTGGTCGTTGTTTGGCAGCACATCAATAAAGGATGATAATCATGATCTTGAGAATCGGACGAGTTTTGGCGGCTGTTTTGCTGATGTTGATACTTCTGGCCGAAGTGCGCCCGGCCGCGTGCCAGGCCGCATCGCTTTTTAGTCCGATCAACTCCGTGACCAAAACGGTGACAAAGACGACAAAGAAGGTCGCCAAGGCATCGGTCTCGACCGTGAAAACGGTGGTCACGGCGCCGATCAACTTGGCATCCAAGGTCGGCAAGACTCTCACGGGCAAAAAATAAAGCAGGCGCAATTATCGCGCAAATGATTGTGCTTTTTTCTATCGCCCAACGATTTTTTAAGAGCTTCTAACTAAATGACGTGTGCCACTGCTTGCTTGCAAGCAGTGCTGATGGAAGTGCAGGAAAATCACTGCTTGCAAGCAAGCAGTGGCACACAATTTGATCTAAAATTTCATTTTGTTAGAAGCTTTAAGACATTATTATTGACGGCGGCGGTAAATTCCCAGTCCCATGGCCGCCAGTAAAAGCATTGCCCATGTCGACGGCTCGGGAACCGGGTTTAACGCCAGTTCCGCTTGCGGCCCGCCGGGGATGGCGGCAATAGTCAGCGTGGAACCGGCGCCGATGCTCAATGTGCCGAGGTCGATCGAATCGACGGTCAGGTCCGTTGAATTATCGACGCCTAGCGTACCGGCGCCTGAGATGGCGTGCAGCAATACGGCCGATCCGGAGTCGATCTGCAGGAGTCCTTCGTTGATGTTATACCCCCTGTGCCGGTGATATTGCCATTTAAGTTAAGATTGACATCTGTTAGGAACGTGGCGGTTCCATTGAGAATGGTAGCGCCGTTCCAAAAGTTTTCAGTTCCGCCGCCGCTGTAAAAAGTGGAACCATTCTGGAAAACCAGCTTCTTATTGAGGACTTGGTATTGGCCGGTATCCCAAACGCCTAGAGAAGCGTCCGTGGCTACAGTGATGGTTTTGGACGAATCGCCCGCTCCAATGATTCCTTGGAATCCCAATCGCCCGCCATTAATAAAAATGTCGCCGAGACCGGTGTCGCCCAGTTGTTTTAACCACGTTTCACCGCCGCCGACCTTGGTTAAGGTATAACCATTGCCCTGGAGGTAGCCGGTCGTCGTGTTGCCTGGGACTGGATTTTCCACGTCCCAGCGCCACCCGGCGACATTGCCAATAGTGGCATTTCCACTGAGGGTCAGCTTATGCAGGACGCTATACGGATACGCCGGAACAGTGCTGGATGTAATGGCTCCATTGCCGTCCACGCCTGCACCCTGGATAGTGACTTGTTCCGCGCCCAAATCGTAGCCATTCATGTCGAGCGTACCGCCGTTAGCGACCGACGTGCCCGTGACCGGACTACCCAGCGCCGAGGGATTGCCGACCTTCAGTGTGCCGGCCGTAATGATAGTCGGCCCGCTGTAAATGTTAAGTCCGCCCAGCACCAACATGCCGGAGCCGTCCTTGACAATTCCCTTTGACCCATATACCCCATCCCGGATTGCGCCGCCGATAGTCAATTGATCGCCCGCCGCCGTGACCGTGATATTGGCATTGCTGTTCAGTGCGACGTTGGCGTTAATGGTATGCGTGCCGGCGACGGTAACGATAGAAGGATTCGAACCGTTATCCAGTTTCAAGGTATGACCGTCCGAGCTTTGGATTGTTGTGCTGGTTGAGGAGTCAAAAGTGATGCTGCCCACGGTCCGGTCGGCCCCCTGCATGTCTACAATACCATACGCTGAGAGTTGATCGCCGAAGATTACCGGGATTCCGTAACCATCGGGCGGCATGCCCGGGGTATAGGTCCAGTCCATGTTTAACCAATTAAATCCGGACGACCAAGTGAGATGATTTGTGTCGTCGCCCCCGGTATAAGTAATTCCGATCGGCGCCGGCCAGAGAAAAACGTTCTGATGCCACATGCTGGTAAGCGCGGCGGGGCCCACGGGCACGGCTATGAACTGGGCGGTGGACGACCAGTTGTCCTGGCAAATAAAATACTCATCGAAGTTAAATTTGCTTGGATCGGGATCGATGTATCCCACGCCCACGACCGCATGGCCCGAGCTTTCGGCAATCTTCCAGTTGTCATAAACTTTGACTTCATGGTCAACGCCGTTGATGGTGATCGTCTTGGTGCTGGTCGGTCCAATGCCCGTGTCGACCCACTCTCCAAAGGAGACAACAGCCGGAACATGGGAGTTGATTTCGGCTACATAGTCCGACCACATTTGACTCCAATTATAGTTTTGCGGATTACCGCCGACGTTATATGTGCCCACCCCGGCATTGGCGAAGGCCGTTTTGACGATTCCCGTGCCCTGCGCCGGATTGCCTAAGGGATAATCGTTATCTGTCCAGGCGCCTTGGGCATAATTGACCATTCCTGGCCCGATGCTCGCTTCCAATGTTCCAATGTTGCCCCCCGGCGGAAAAGGGCCGGCAAAAGTGCGCCAAGAATTCGTATCCATGTACCAGCCCATCTCGATGGTGCCGTCGTGCCATAGTCCTTGTTCGTACGTATTGTTGGTTGCGGGATAATTAGGAGTGTTGGGATAAACCTGTCCGTCGGCTAATCCCGCTTTTCCTTTGATGTCTTCCCAATAACCCATGACGCTCGCGCCGGAAGTCGGCGCACACCAGCCGCCATAGCCGTTGATTGCATTGCCGTTAACGTCTGTGTATTGGTGATAAACGCCGCCGCCGTCGTAATATCCGTC
>JBEKSO010000399.1:0-4233 GCA_049516935.1 Thermoguttaceae bacterium | reverse complement strand
CATAGAGCCGGTTTATCCTCTCTACGCAACGCACGACGCAACGCAGAGCGATCTGGTCATGGATTAACCGAGGGGAGCGGTATCGGCGGCTGGTCGGGGGCGGCTGGCATTGGATCAGGCAAGGGTATCGGCTCGCCGGATTTTTCCGTCGCGGCATCGGCTTGTGATGGGGGAGCGTCGAAATTAGTCTGCCATCCGCCGCCAAGGGCCTTGTACAACAGGACCAGGTTGTTGGCCACCGCGCCCTGGGCCACGGCCAGTTGGTCTTGTTGCTGGGTCAAAAGCTGCTCGACGTTCACCACGCGGTTAAAGTCTGTCTTGCCCGCATTGTACTGGTCTCGCACCAGTCCCAACGAGTCGGTGGCAGCCTGCGCGCTTGTGGCGAGGTATTTGACCTGCTGCTGGAACTCGAGGAAGCCGATCAGGGCGTCTTCCGCCTCGGCATTGGCCTGAAGCACGGTATTTTGATACTCGTAGGCAAGCCGCTGGAAGCGGGCGTCCTGAACGCGGATGTTGTTTACCAGCCGGCCGTAGTTGAGGATGTTCCAATTAAAGGACGGTCCCACGTTTCCGGCAAAGGAGTTTACATTGAAAAGATCCTGGAATCTGGTGGCATCGTAAAAAATGGTCCCGGCAATGGTAAAATGCGGATACAAGTCCGACGTGGCAACCCCGATCAGCGCGCTCTGTGCCGCGACATCGCGTTCGGCGCGGAGGACGTCGGGACGGCGTCGTATCAAGTCGGCGGGAATACCCACCGCAACCTGGGGGGGCGCGGAGGGAATTGCCATGCGGCCGCAGAGTATTCCCTCTAAATCACACGGCGGCATTCCCAACAGGATGCACAACTGATCGGCCGCCTGTCGCCGGTTCACTTCCAGGGGCGGAATAGTTGCTTGGGTTTGCGACAGGTTCGATTGGCCTTGAGTTACGTCGAGCCTGGTGGTAGCGCCGTTGCGATACTTCACGTCCGCCAGGTTCAGGCTTATTTGTTGGTTTTCGACGTTCTTGCGGGCGTACTCCAAGCGCTGCTCAGCGGTGCGAATGTTGATGTAGCTTTGCGCGACTTCCGATAGAAGGAGGACCAAAACGTCATCATAATTATAGATGG
This sequence comes from Thermoguttaceae bacterium, assembly GCA_049516935.1. Classification (GTDB taxonomy): domain Bacteria; phylum Planctomycetota; class Planctomycetia; order Pirellulales; family Thermoguttaceae; genus JBEKIK01. Next base: position 3,122 of record JBEKSO010000399.1, on the reverse strand, counting down.
ATGCGTCGAGGTTTGCGTCGGCCGATTCGACCGCCCTGCGGAACCGGCCCCAAAAGTCGAGTTCCCAGGCCAGGCTGGCGCCGGTTTGCCATTCGTCGAAAAACCTCATCGGGGCCGCGTTTGGGCTGTTCTGGCTGACATTGGTTCGCGTGTAGCTGCCAAATGCCTGCTGCGATTGCGGGAACAACTCGCCGACGGCGATGCCGCGCAAGGCCCGGGCTTCGATTATCCGATAGCAGGCGACTCGCAAGCTGAGGTTCTGCCGGTAGGCCGTGGATATCAAGTAGTCAAGGACCGGATCGTTGAACGTTTGCCACCAGGCATCGACTTTGGGCGGTTCGCTGCTGATGTACGGATTCGCGGAATCGATCCAATGGCAGGCGACCGGGGCCGCCGGGGGACAATAGTTAGGGCCAACTTTAAAACCGTTCCGCAGGTAATCGAGCCAACCTGTGCAGCCTGTTGAGAACGTCAAGAGAATGACTAATGCAATCAGCGGAAACAGGCGTCGCCCGCTCGATCGGAAAGTATTTCGATCGCCGGTGAGACTATTCTGTCGGCTTAAGATCTTAGTATCTGGCTGTCGATATGCTGTGTGCATGGATCGATCCATCGGCAGAATCAGGAAATCCGTTTCCTGGGTAATAATCGGACCAGCAGGGCAGGAATAAAGATTAAGCTTATCAAGACCAGTATATTTTACGCAGTTTAACAGATTTCAGCACAACCAGTAGTTTTTAGCACAGGAAATAAGAAGTGTTTTTTTCAATGACTCAAAGCACTTATGCCGCGATTAAACATGCGAGATGGCGGAGGGATCGAATTCCGCGGTTTTTTCAAGGCGACGGTCTTTAAACCACTGAATCACATAATAGAACACGGGGGTGAGGAATATCCCGAACATGGTTACGCCCAGCATGCCGCTAAAGACCGCGGTGCCCAGGGTGCGGCGCATCTCGGCGCCGGCTCCGCTGGAAACGACCAGGGGCAGCACGCCCAGAATGAAGGCGAAGGAAGTCATCATAATGGGGCGGAGTCGCAGTTTGCAGGCTTGGATGGTCGCATCGAAGCGCGGTGATCCGGATTCTCTTTTTGACTTGGCGAATTCCACGATGAGAATGGCGTTCTTGCTGGCCAGTCCGACCAGCACGACGAAGCCGATTTGAGTGAAGATGTTGATGTCCATGCCCGCCAGCGCCACGCCGATCACGGAGCAGAGAATGCACATGGGCACGACAAGGATCACCCCCAAGGGCAGCGACCAGCTTTCATACTGACCGGCAAGGACCAGGAAGACCAGGACGACGGCCCCGGAAAAGACGAAAAACGTGGTGCTTCCGGCGATGATTTGGAGGAAGAAAAGATCGGTCCATTCGTAGGCCATCGAGGCGGGGAGTTGCTGAGCGGCCAATGCCTCCATTTTTTTTATGCCTTGTCCAGAACTTGTGCCGGGCGTCAAGGAGCCGTTGATGGCTGCGGCGGTATACATATTGTATCGATTGATGACGAACGGGCCGCCGATATCTTGCACTTTTGCCACGGTTCCAAGGGGAACCATGTCGCCGCGCTTGTTGCGGACTTGCAGCCGGCCCACGTCGTCGGGTTGCATGCGATAAAGGACGTCGGCTTGGGCGTTGACCTGCCAGGTGCGTCCGAACTGGTTGAAATCGTTCACGTACAGACCGCCCAGTTCGATTTGCAGGGTGTCAAAAACGTCGGAGAGCTCCACGCCCAGGGTCTTGCACTTGGTGCGGTCTATGTCAACGTACAACTGCGGCGCGTTGGCGCGAAACACGGACAGGAGCCGGGTAAGTTCGGGCTGCTGGTTCCCGAGGCGAGCCAGGTTGTCGGTCTGCTCTTGCAGCGTTTCCAAGCCGTTGTTGCCGCGGTCTTCAATCATGATTTTGTAACCGCCCGTGCCGAGGCCGCGAATGGGCGGAGCGCCGATGACAATGAACGCGGCATCTTCGATCTCATTGTAAAGCTCTTTTTGCACAGTGGCCGCGATCGTGTCGGCTCGCAAATCGGTCGAGCGGCGCTCATCGAAGGGATCAAGGACCACGAACATCGTGCCCAAATGCGATCCGTTGGCCCCCAACACGAATGACATCCCGGAAACCCGGATAACGTGCCCTACGCCCTTTGTGCCGCGAATAATTTTGTCGGCGCGGGCCATCACTTCATCGGTTCGCTCCAGCGATGCGGAGTCGGGAAGCTGTGCCACGAGAAAAAGATAACCCTGATCCTGGTTGGGTATGAATCCGGTGGGCATGCGTCCAAAGCTCCACACGGTCAAGTACAACAGCCCGCAGTATACCAGGAGCACCAGTACGCTAAGACGCAGCATTTTTCCGACCACGCGGATATATCCGTTGATGGAAAAGGCAAAGGCCTTGTTGAACAACCTGAAGAACCAGCCAAAAAGGAAGTTTATAATCCAGGAAAGCGGATCGCGATGCGCGTGCCGCTCTTTCAGCAAAACCGCGCAAAGGGCGGGGCTGAGGGTCAGCGAGTTCATCGTGGAAAGAATAGTCGATATGGCGATTATCAAGGCAAACTGGCGGAAAAACAGCCCGGTTATTCCACTGATAAATACGCAGGGAATGAAAACGCAGGACAACACCAGTCCGATGGCGATGACCGGGGCGGAAACTTCGTTCATGGCTTGATGAGCGGCGTCACGGGGCGACTTTCCTTCCTCGATGTGGCGTTCCGTAGCCTCGACAACCACGATGGCGTCGTCGACGACGATTCCGATGGCCAGAACCAATCCGAAAAGCGAAAGATTGTTGAGCGAGAATCCCAAAACCGCCATGGCGGCAAACGTGCCGATGATGGCCACAGGCACGGCAATCAAGGGAATGATCGCCGAGCGCCAGTTTTGCAAAAACACCAGCACCACGAGGGCCACCAATAATACGGCGTCGCGCAGAGTCTTGAAAACTTCGTTGATGGATTCGGAGATGTAAGGCGTGGTATCATAGGCGATGCGATAATCGATTCCTTCGGGAAATCGCTTGGCAAGTTCTTTCATCTTGTTTTTCACCCTTTGAGCGGTTTCCAGGGCGTTTGCCCCGGGCAGTTGGAATACGCCTGCGCCGGCCGAGGGCTTGCCGTCGAAA
>JBEKSO010000398.1:0-4236 GCA_049516935.1 Thermoguttaceae bacterium | reverse complement strand
GGAATGAAAGTTCGTCCAGGTTGATCGCTTCTTCGCGGAACAGCCGCCGGCTTTGCCGGTTGCGAATGGCCGCTTCCAGATCCACCGCGTCGATGTTTTTCCACTTGCCCGGCGAAACCAGATTGATCCGCTTGCCATCCGCCGGATAAGGCTTTTCCAGCGGGGGCGGGTCCAGGCCCCGGTTCTGATCGGTTTGCGAAAGATCGATCGCCTGCCGAATCGTATCCTTCAGAAAGTAACGCGCCTGTTCGATTTGCTGCGGAGTCACGGCCTTAGGCTCCTGAAAATGGATAGTTTATGGATAGTCTAACCTAAAGATTATACGCCCATGCAGTAATATAAAATCACAACTCGCACATATATGCAGTATGCCATCATTCTGATAACCATTGGCGTTCTAAATTGTTTGTCGTATGTCATCTTTTCGACATCAACTATGAAACCGCTTGCGGTTTCGCGATGAGTCCATAAAGAAAACTTTTCCAAATAACCTACCAATTACAAATCCCAATCCAAACTATTTCATTTTTCTACTTGACATGTTATCACTAATTTGTATACTGTACTATATAACTAGTACAGTGAGTAGCTTATGTTCCTCCAAATTGATTTCCAAAACGGCTTGCCCATTTACGAACAAGTCGTTCGCCAGGTGAAATTCGCCATTGCCGGCCAGGATTTTAAAGAAGGCGAGTTGGTGCCTTCGGTCCGCGAAATCGCCCGGGAATTGGCCATAAATCCAAACACCGTTGCCCGCGCTTTCCGCCAATTGCAGACCGACGGGGTGCTCGAGCCGATCCGCGGCACCGGCCTGGCAGTCGCCGTCGGCGCTGCCCAGCACTGCCGAAAAGAGCGCGTGGAACTGATCCGGGCGCGACTGACCCAGGTCCTGTCCGAGGCCATGCAAAGCCGGCTCGATCCGGACGATTTGCGAGTGCTTGTGGAGCGAGAACTATCGGCCGTTAAAGCAAACAAGGAATAAATTTTTTCCATTTTCCCCCTTTCCCCTTTTTCCTTTTTACACATCAAGAAGGGCATGATTATGGATCCGATCATCCGACTAAAAAATGTCAGCAAACGTTTCGGCGCGGAGGTCGCGCTTAACGACGTTTCCTTTGAAGTGCCCTCCGGGGAGGTCTTTGCCCTTTTAGGCGAGAATGGAGCGGGAAAGACCACCGCCATCCGCATCATGCTGGGACTGGCCGATGCGAACTCGGGACAGGCCGAGGTCTTGGGCCTGCCCTCAGCCGCGCAAGGACTCGAGATCCGCCGCCGCGTGGGTTATGTGCCCGAACGGCCCACCTTGTACGAATGGATGACGGTCGACGAAATCGGTTGGTTTACCGCCGGATTCTACGGCGAAGGGTTCTTGCCCGAATACGCGCGGTTGACGGCCGGATTCGGTCTGCCGGGAAAGAAAAAGATTTCACACCTCTCAAAAGGCACTCGGGCCAAGGTGTTGTTGTCGCTGGCCCTGGCCAACCGGCCGGATCTGCTGATTCTCGACGAGCCCACCTCGGGATTGGACGCCATGGTCCGCCGCGAGTTTCTGGAAAGCATGGTCGATCGGGCGGCGGCCGGAAAAACGGTCTTTTTGTCCAGCCATCAGATTGCCGAAGTGGAACGCGTCGCCGACATCGTCGCCATACTCCGCAAAGGCAAACTGATTTTAGTCGAACGGCTCGACGAGCTTAAATCGCAAATCCGCAAGCTGACCGTGACCATGAAAGACGGCGCGATGGATCTGCCCCAACTCCGCGGCGAGATTCTAAGCCGCCGGCTCAAGCAGCGGCAGTGGCAGTTGATCGCCCGGGGCCTAAGCGACGAGCAACTCTCCGCGCTAAAGGGCCACGAGAACGTCCGGGAGGTGGAAATACTTTCCACAAATTTGGAGGAAATCTTCATCGCCTACATGCAACAGGGAAACGGCGCGGCGGCGCAAACTGCCAAGGAGGAATCCGTGCTATGAACCGGGCAATATTCTGGCGCTTGATATGGAAAGAATACCGGCTGCAGCGGGCGTTCTGGATCGCCATGGCCATTCTGGCCCTGATGCTGATGTTGTTGGCCTGGCAATTCAACGATCGCGTGGATGAGCGTAATCTGTGGTTTTTTTACATTGCTTTGGCAACGCCGGTGTTTTATGTGCTGGGCTGCGCATCGACGACCTTTGCCGGCGAGTACGACGCTGAAACTTATGAATTTCAGCGTTCGTTGCCCGCAACGGCAATGCAAGTTTTTTGGGGGAAAATCGCTCTTGCATTTCTGAGCACCTTCGCAATGTTCGCCGTATTGGGCATTTTGGCGTTATGCCTGGCCGGCGGACGGTTGCCCATGGAAAAATACGTTACTATTTGGGAGATGCGGATCTGGGATACGCTGGCCATTGCCTGCATGGGCGCCTGGTTATACATGGTTTGGGGCGTATTTTTTTCGCTGGTTTTGAAGCGGCCCTTGCTGGCGGCCATCGTCGGCGTGACTGTCGCTTCCACGGGTTCTTACGCGATTGCCGGGATATTGCAAATCCAATTTCCAAGGCGGTCATTATTTCCCATGCAGTTGTTTGCTGTCTTGAGCGGTTTATTGGCTTTTGTGAATGTCCTTATTGGCCGCAGATGGTTCAAAGAAAAAATGTGGCCTGCGGTTGGCGTAAACTTACCCAAAATTGTGGGGATCAAACCAAAAAGCAAGGCAATGACGCTCGATGAGTATATGTCTCGTTCCAATTTCTGGACTATCTTCCGGCGGCTTACATGGCAGCATTGGCGGCAATCCCGCTGGCTGGCAATTGTCATCCTGGTGATGTCGGCGCCCTTGATTTTAACGCTTTTCCAACTCTGGTTGATGTCTATATATTCGCGATCCGGCGTTATTCCATATTCAGTTTGGGTTGAAACTTGCCTAGCCGTTTCTATATGGTTGGCCGTGGCCATGCCACCGCTTGTCGCTTCCTTTACATTTCTGGCCGATCATAGGCAAAGGAGTTTGCGCTTTTTTGCCCAACGGGGCATCGGTCCGCGGATGGTTTGGTTTAGCCGGCTATGGCCTTGGCTGGTCTTTATCGTTTCATTCTTTTTGGTTGTCATTTTAGCAAGTATATCCACCTACATTTATTTTAATCATGTTGGGAATCCCCGGAGGCTCGAAGAATGGTTTACGATTTCCACATCCATATTATTTTTATTCGGATATCCGATGCTGAGTTTATGCGTAGGGCAGTGTTGTTCCATGTTTTTCCGCTCCGGGTTTTTGGCCGCACTGTTCAGCCTGATAATCACAGCCCTTGTCACGGGCTGGGCGGCATATATGTGGATCTGCGGGATAAACTTTGTATGGTCCGTGCTGCCAATACCGGCCATATTACTGCTGGCGACCTGGCTGCGGGCCCCGGATTGGATTCTCGAGCGCAACACATTTGGCGCCTGGCTGCGCCCGGGCTTGGTATTGGCCGTGCCGGCTGTTGTTTTATTGACTGTTGTGCCGCTTTATCGAATTTACCAGATCCCCGTCGTCGATCCCGGCTTTTCGATCTCGGAATTCGAGCGCCCGCTAACGCCCGATGAACAGGCGACTCGCAGGCTTTTCGAAAAAGCTGAAGGGAGTATGGATTTGACGGTTTGGAATGAAATGGAGAAGGATGAAGCGGAAGCAATTCAAAAAAAGGCCGCGGAAGAAGGAACACGCCCTGGTAACCCCGATTACAGGATTCCAAAAGTATTGTCCGCCAAGCAAATCAATTTTGTCCAGGCAAATCGAGAAGCGATATCGCTTTTGATCGAAGCCAGCAAAGGGACTGAAACGATCTATACATATAATTTTTCAGCAGATGCACCTCTTAAGTTGTCTGTCGGAACGTCATACTTATTAATATATAGTGCAATGATGCTGGAATCCGACGGACAATTAGACGCGGCTTTAGAAAGATATCTGTCAGCTATTAGAATTTCAAAACAGTTTGACTATATATGGAATCAAGGCTATTATCTCGAACAGCTTGTTTACGAACAGTTGCCGTTTTGGGCAAATCGAAGCGGTCAGACCCCTGAGAGAATCAAGAATGCCATCCGCCAGGTGGAAAAACTCACGGCCGACTTGCCCGCGCCAGATGGATCAATTAAATATCGTTACATCGAGAACACGAAATCTATCCGCGAGGGCATGCATAATATGCCGATTATGCAAAGCCCTGCCTTTTTTTTAGTGCGGCTTCCCTGGGAACGCGCCCGGGCGCTGCGA
>JBEKSO010000397.1:0-4244 GCA_049516935.1 Thermoguttaceae bacterium | reverse complement strand
TTCGCTGCCGATTTGGAAGATGGAGTTCTGCAATCCCTGGTCGTTGCCGCCGCGGATAAAATTCAATTCCTGATACACTTCGGCGGCCCGCAGCGGGCGTTTGAGTTTTTGCTGATAAGTCTGGGCGATTCGCATGGCCGACTCTTGCGCCCGGGCGTTGAGGGGATCGTACCTGAGCAATTCCTCCCATACGGCAATCGCATCTTCATCGTAAGCGCGGGCGGACAATTCAGCGGCGATATCCCAAAGCATCTGTCCCACGGAGCCGATGCGGGGATGGTCGGGATATTTCAGGGCCACATGGGCCAATTCCTTGGCCGTGCGGACATACTGCCCGCGGGCAAGCGTGGGACTGACCGAGTCGATGACCCGGGCTTCGGCCAGGAAACTCGTGGCGATGTCCCATTGGGCGTCCTCGACTACCGTTTGTTCCTTGGGGAATTCGGCGATGATTTTAGCGAACTCCTCCCGGGCGGCGGTAAAGCGCGATGCCACTTCGGCCAGCAACTCCTGGCGCGTGGCCTTGCGTTCCAAGGGCTTTGCGGCCCAGGCCAGGCGGTCGCGGGCGATTTCCATCCGCAGTTGGGGGAGTTGGGCGTCGCTGGGATTATCGGTCAAAAATCGCGCAGTCAACTGGGCCGCTTTGAGCCATTGGCTCAATCCGCGCCAGTGGCCGGCCATGACCATGATCTCGGCCCTGGATTGATGAGCCGTGAGAGTATCGGGATATTTATTGAGAATGGATTGGAAAATTTCATAAGCGGCCGCAATTGCTTTTTCCTGCCGGGCCAATTCCTGCTCGGAAAGGGCGGGCGGAGAAGAAAATGGAATTCCTCGCGCGGGTGCTTGGCTTTGTTGCGGCGGGGCCGGCTGGTTGGCAACAAAGCGGGCGGGATTGTCGCGAATTTGTGCAACCTGGCGCGCACGGTCGGATTCCTGATTTTGAATCATGGCCAATAATTGGGCCTCGCGCCCGGCTTCGGCTTGCTTTTCCGAATGACTTGCCAGCGCATCCGATCCAAGGGGATTTATAGGTGTTGCGGCAGAAGCTGGAGAGGAATTTGCCAAGGGGAGAGAATCTTTTTTACCTACTCCGGCTCCCGCGGCGCCGGCTCCACCGCCTCTAACCGATCGGCCGGCAATGACTGCCACGTCCAATCTGTCTCCAAGTTCGATCGATTCTTTCGATTCTTTCTTATCGATCAGCGACAGGGCGGAGAGGATTTCCCGGGCGTGATCTGGCATGGCTGGGCCCAATTGGCAAAGTCCCCGGGCGAATTGCAGTCGCTCGGGGCGGCGGATGTTGAGCTTGGCGTCGAGCAAATCGGCGTATACGCTTTCGGCCGCCTCCCAGGCGTCGAGCCTGGCGTATTCCACGCCGACGGCCATGATCTTGGCGATTGCCTCGCCGATCAGAGGGCTTTCGTTATATTTTCCGATGAAATCTTTATAGGCGGCAATCGCGGCGGAGAATTCGGGACTTATTTTATCGGGCGCGGCGGACTTGTCCTTGCGCTGTGCCATGGCCTTTTGCAGCAGTTTTCGGGCCTGCAAGTCCAAGGCCGCGGCCCGGGCGAATTCCGCGTTTTCGACTGTAGTCGGTACATTGGGCGTCGCTTGGGAAAGCGACTTCACGCCGGCGGCGAACTTGGCCAGCTTGCCGTATACGTCGGCGGCAACGTCGTATGCCTGATGGCGCTCGAAGATCTGGCCCACCGCGAAAATTCGCTGGGCCGCTTGTGAGGTCAAAGGGCCCGCCTGATGGTCAGTGATGAATTTCATCCACGCCGCCAAGGCATTTTCATAGCCCGGCGTCATGGTGATTTTATCGGCCGTGCCGTATTGCTTTGCCAGGCGAGAGAACTGGAGATCGGCCCGATCGTTTTGCAATTGGGCCGTCTGGAATGCCGCGAACTCGTCGGCCACCGGGACGGATTTCTCCGCCTTAACGCCGATTGCCGCTTGGGCCACGTCGTCGTATTCCAGGCTTTTTGCGTAATGGGCGACAACGGCGCTTAAAACGTCGCGAATTTCCTTTATCTCGGGCGATTGCGGATCGAGCCCTGATTGTAATTCATAAAGGCGTTTCAGGGCCTTTTCGTGGAGCGGATCCAGGCGTTGCGGCACGGTCAGCCCGGCTTTCAAGAGGCGCTCGTGCTCGTCGAATACGCGTTGCACCCAGATGCTTGCCAGGGCAATTTCTGTGCGGCGGCGTTCGGCATCGGGCATGAAGGCAGCCAGGGCCGCATACATCTGATCGACAACTGCCCAGTCGTGATTCTCCGTCCAAGGGGCCAGATGCTCCCGCAATAACGCTCTTGCGGTGGGCGCATAAGTCGCATCCCGGGCAATGCGCTTGTGCAAAGCATCGAGCAGGTCGTTTTGAATGTCTGAAATATTTTCATTAGCCGCGGCAGAGCCGGCCTTGCAATTCCGCTCGAATTGAAATTTTGCAAAGGCCGATAGCAATTCGGCGTGATGCCGCATCACATCAAGCCATATCGGATCGTCAGGCAAAAGAAGATCATACGCCAACAAGCGGCTCAGCGATATGCGCATCCGCCACCAATCGGGCGAGGTCCGCGAGGCATATTCGTTCCATTTTTCCTGTTTGAATAATTTCAAATAAAATTCGACAAGCAGTCGCCGCGCGTCGTTGGCCTGCGCGTGTTTTGGGTTTTCGCCGATCCATTTGGCCAAGGCGATGGCTTTTTCCGCGGTAACATTTTGCTTTAGATCGTAAATCAGCAGTTCATATCGGGCGGCGTTTGCCGCGGGAGCGTCGGGATGTTCGGCCACGAGCTTTTTCAGCAACATTAATCCTTCGCCCACAGCCTGGCCGCCGATATCGATTTTGGCCCGGCCCAGGAGCAATGATATTTGCAATGGATCGGCCTGTTGCGGATACAAGGCCATGACCTCGCGAATTGATTTATCCGCCTCGAGAGGTTTGCCCTGGCCAAGGAAGGACTCGACCTGCAAAAGGAGCAATTTAGCCCGCTGGAGATCGGAAATCGCCTTGTCGGAAAAGAGTTTTCTGATCTCTTGTTCGGCCGGGTCAAAGAGTTTTTCGGCAAGCAGCATTTCGACAAAGGCGATGCGGACATCGACTCCGGCCCGCTGGGCCTGCAAAACTTCCAACATGCGGGCGGCAAAGGCCTGCTTGGGGGCTAGTGCCAAGGTTTGCTTCCAGGCGGCCACTGCTTCGTCGACCTGGCCGAGTTGATACCGGGCCTGGCCGAGAAGTAGAAAGACCTCGGGATTTTTGGGATCGGTCTGGGCCGCCTTTTCGGCCAGATCGCGGGCATCGGCGAAATTGCCAGCCTGATAAGCCGTTTTGGCGTCTTGATAGGCCTTTTGGGCCTCGGCCTGGGCATAAACAAGGGAAACGGCCGTCAATAAAATCCAGCCTATCATAAGAAATGTTTTAAATGTCGGCATTTTTTCGCTCCTGATAAAAAATAACGGCGCGGATTCCCACGCGGAGCGTGGGAACCAGGAATTTTTCACGACATTTTCCGACGGCACACGGAGTGTGCCTGCTACATTAGTGTTAAATTTAGATGGCAGATGCATGGAAATAGTTCCCCACATGCAACTAATCTTTCAATTTAAAGGTGACGGTTACATTTGCATGAATGGATATTTTTCCAAGGGCGATGGTATCGGCTGACAAAGATGATTGTAACCGAAATCCGGGCGTAGAAAGGTAACAAGGTTGTAACAAGCAATCGCAGTTTATTGAATCTCTTGCAAATCATGTCGTTAAGCCCACGGGTTGCAACCCGTGGGCTTGGCTCGATCAACCATCTACACCACGACATTATTTTCCCGACACTCAATAATAGCGAGTGCAACCATGGAAGAGCACGGGCAAGATGCCCGTGCTACGCGGAAGAAAGACTTAAGAGGCCGATTCGTCGGGTCGATCGTTGGGCAAAAGCAATTCGGGGGCTTGAATTTGGCGAACGGCGTTATCGACCGGTTCAAGTCGATCGATGTCGCCGGCAGTACTTGCTGCGCCGAGTTCCTTGAATTTTCTCGCCCCGGGCAGGACGCGGTTTTCCAGCGATGCCAGGGCTTGATTGTAGGCTTTGACGGCCTGATCGAGCCGCTCGCCGACCTTGGTGAAATGTTCGCTTAATTTCGCCAGGCAATCGTATAGATTACGGCCCAGTTCGCTGATTTCGCGGGCATTATCGGCCAATTTTTCCTGTCGCCATCCATAGGACACGGCTCGCAAC